>NZ_JRMW01000040.1:0-77092 GCF_000758765.1 Anaerococcus lactolyticus S7-1-13 | reverse complement strand
ATCCTGCTTTTTTTGTGCCCATTTCTGGGAAATACTCTTCATTTGTATCACAAAGTTTGCGCTTTGTGGCTTTTTTGATGGATAAGAGGTGGCTTCTCTTAGTCATATTATATGACTATTTACAGATTTATTCAAGGTCAATAACTTATATTATCAATAAACTGTTATATAATATAATCATCCCCACAAAAGAAAGGGGGTGATGTCCCATGGGGAAAATTTTTTTAGATATAATTTTTATAATTATATCAAGTTTCGTATTACCCTTGTTATCAAGTATTCTTTTCGAATTACGGAAAGAAAAAAGAAACAAGGAATGAAAAAGGAGGAGCCTGGCCGCTCCTCTTTTTTTCGATGTCCCTATGGGTGACATTTTTTGTTTCGTATCACAAAGTTTGCGCTTTGCGGCTTTTTTGATGGATAAGAGGTGGCTTCTCTTAGTAAGATTATATGACTATTTACAAATTTATTCAAGTTCGTCTATCTCCTTGTATTCATCCCCCAGCCCAAAAGGGTATAGTTATATTATAAAAAATAAAGGAGAATTTATGACACAAATTAATGACTTATTTGACTATGAATTTCTATCAGGAATCTATGTTTCAAATGATGATAATAAAATTGCCTACAAAAAAACTCAGACAAACCTAAAAGACAATAAATACGATACAGACCTTTACCTTTACGAAAAAGATCTCGGCAAATCTTACAGGCTCACAGACAAAAAATCAGCTAGCCTTTGCTCTTTTGACGGTAATTCTAACTTGATTTATAAGTACGACTCTGATGATTGCTATGATTATTTTTACAAAAATGACGGCTACGGTCTAGGAGAGCTTGCCTTTAAAATTGATAAGGATGTTAAATCTCTAAAATGGCTTAAGAATGACACTTACCTCCTTTCAGCTAGCCCAAAGAAATCCGAAGAGGAAAAAAAGTCAGAAAAAGAAAACGAGGCTTACGAAGAAGTTACAACCCTTCCATTTTGGCTAAATGGAGCAGGCTACCTCAAGGAGGAAACAGTCTATTATTACCTTTACGATTTAAAGGCTAACAAGCTTACAGAAATCCTAAAATCAGACAAGGATAATGAAGTAAGTGGTCTTGATATAAGCGAAGATTTAGGAAAAATCGCCTATGTAAGAAGCCACTCTGATGCCAATGACGTTATGGAATTTCGTGAATCCATCATCCTAAAAGACCTAAAGACAGAAGAGGAAAAAATCCTCGTTGACAAGGGCTATGCTACCTATACCCTTCATTTTATCGAAGACAGGCTAATTTTTGTTGGCACTGACATGAAAAAGGGTGGCATAAATGAAGATGCCTTTATCTATGAAGTTGACTTTGACGGCAATCTTAAGATGGTAAATGATGGAAACTTTGACAAGTCTTTTGGCAACTCTATCGGCACAGATGCCAGGGCTGAGGGCAACAGGACCTTCCAAGTCCATAAGGATAGACTTTATTTTATAGCAACTGAATTTGAAGAAGCAAAACTTTATTCAATAGACCTTAAGGGCGACTTAAGAAAGGAACTTGACGGTTGTGTGGAAGGTTTCTTTGTGACAGATGAGGATATTTACTACCTTGAGATGGGACCTAACCACCTTGCTGAACTCAAAATCAAATCCAAAGACCAAAGCCTAATCGAAAATAAAATCGAGGGCGTCCTTCCTATCGAGGAATTTACCTTTGATTCAAATGGTGATAACTTAAGGGGTTACGTCCTTTTGCCAAAAGATTTTGACCCAAAGAAAAAATATCCAACCATCCTTTCTGTTCATGGTGGACCAAAAACAGAACTTTCTGACATCTTCCACCACGAACACCAAATGCTTGCCTCAAATGGCTATATAATTATTTACACCAACCCACACGGATCAAGTGGTAGGGGCGTAAAATTCTCCGATATCAGGGGCCACTACGGTGACATTGACTTTGACGATTTGATGAATTTTGTGGACTTGGCTATTAAAAAATATCCACAAATAGATAAAGATAAAATGGGAGTCTATGGTGGCTCTTATGGTGGTTTTATGACCAACTGGACAATCGGCCACACCGACAGGTTTAAGGCTGCTGTAAGTCAAAGATCAATTTCAAACTGGACAAGTTTTTACGGTGTATCTGACATTGGCTACTACTTTGCCACTGACCAAACAGGAGCAAATCCTTGGGACAGTCTAGAAAAAATGTGGGACCAATCCCCAATCAAATACGCAAATAAGGCAAAAACCCCAACCCTCTTTATCCACGCAGACTGCGACTACCGTTGCCCACTCGAACAGGGCATCCAGATGTATGCCAAACTAAAACTAAATGGCGTTGACACAAGAATGGTAGTCTTCCATGGAGAAAACCACGAACTATCAAGATCTGGCAAGCCAAAAGCTAGGGTAAAAAGGCTGACAGAAATCAAAACTTGGTTTGACAAACACTTAAAAGATGAAAATAAAAAAGCATAAATTTAAAGACTTTATAAAAAATTTCATAAATAGGCTCAAAACTCAGGATATAATGACCTACGCCTCTGCCCTTTCCTTCTACTTTCTCCAAGCCTCCATCCCCCTCATGATGGTCTTGGTGTCAGTAGCCTCAACATTTCTAAAGGGCAACGAAAAAATCATCTATGAGTTTTTGAACCTCTTTCCAAAGACAACTGCACGATTGATAATCAAGGCCCTAGACATTATGTTTGCCTCCAGCCAATCTACAGCTGTGACCACAGTAACCATCCTCTTTGCCCTTTGGTCAGCGACAAGTGGTGTCGATAAGCTAATTATGGCTATAAACCACGCCTACGGCTTAGGTCACCAAGCCAAGGCCATCAAGCAAAGGCTGATGAGTATTATATATACCATAATCTTCATCGCCTTTATCATGTTTTTGCTCATCTTTCAAATCTATGGACCAACCATCATAAATATTTTAGATAGCAAAATCCTAACCATAACAGGGAGATTTTTTGGAGACAATCTTGAATCAATAATTGACTTCATCTCATCTCCAATCTTTACCATCCTCACCATAGCCATCCCACTTTTAATCATGTCAGCTGCCCTTGGAATTTTATATAAGTATGCTCCGGGTAATTCTGCAAATAGGATACCCTTCAAACAGGCCCTAACAGGTGGGATATTGGCAACTGGGACCATCTATGTAGCAAGTTTTGCCTATTCATATTTTATAAATAACTTCTCAAACAAGTCCCTAATTTATGGGGCCCTAGCCGGCATCCTTGCCCTTTTCATCTGGCTTTTGATAGTCTCATCGCTGCTTATCATCGGAGCTGAATTAATCGCCGCCTTTAGGGAAGGCTACAGGGATGAATATTTTGATAAGGAAATAAATCCAACAATAAATGCAGAAAACCCGATGAACAAATTTGTTTCAAAAATAAAAGGAAAAATAAATGAAAAGTGAATTTAGGAGATTTTTCCTAAACCTCAGACGAGAAATGGGAGAAGCTTCAATCAAAGAAAAATCAAAAAAAATTATAGCAAGGCTCTTAGCTAGTGATCCTTATAAAAATGCCGAGACAATTTTTGTCTATGTCTCAAAAACCAAAGAAGTTGACACCTATGATTTTATAAAAAAAGCTCTCGCCGATGGTAAAAAAGTCTATGTTCCAAAAATAATAGACCACCAAATGATTGCAGCAAAAATAAGTGACCTTGATGAACTAAAGGCAGGCGCCTTTGATATTCCAACAACCGATAGTCTAGAAGCTATAACAAATCCCGACCTTACCATCTGCCCTGGCCTTTCCTTTGACGATGATAAAAATAGGCTAGGCTATGGTGGTGGCTTTTATGATAAGTTTCTTTCCCAAAACAAGACAAGCAAAATTGGTTTAATGCTTAAAGAATTTAGGTCAATAAAAATTCCTGCCGACCCTTGGGATATAAAAATGGACTTAATAATCACCGAAGATAAAATTTTTTGATAAATAAAATCCTATTTTTAGCCATTTATACAAAATTTTATGAATAAATATTTAAAATTATTTGACAGGGTAAATTTTCCTGTGTATAATCGGAGTATAGAAAATAAACTATGAGAAGAAAAGTAGATTTAATCAACCTACCCAGAGAAGCTATGTTTGGTGAAAATAGCCTAGCGAGATTAGATTGAAAATGGCCTTTGAGTTTCTTATCCGATATTTAAGATAAGACGGGCTCGCCCGTTACAGCGATAGGGTATGTTGGTACCCGATGAGTTATTAATTGTGAAATTAATTTGAAATTAAGGTGGTAACACGTGGCAAAGCCTCGTCCTTTATGGGACGGGGCTTTTTATATTACATAGAATATTTTCTAAGGCGCCTATGTTAGAATGTTGGAAAATTTTAGAAAATAAAAAGAGGTATAAAATGACAGAAAGATTTTTAACAGTTGGATCATTACTTAGAAACGAAGCATTATTAAAATACAAAAGAGAAATAGAAAAAAGAGACGATATAACCTATCCATTCTACGATGACTTTGCAGGCTACAAGGAATGCGAAGATAAGGCAGTAGCAGATGTGGTAGAAAGGCAAATCGAAGCAGGCCTACCAGAAGTGACTGATGGAGAGTATTCAAAATCCCTCTGGCACTTGGACTTTGTGTGGGGTCTTAAGGGTGTGGAAAGATATATCAAGGAAAATGGATATTTCTTTGAAGACAAGGATTGTTGTGGCAAATATGAAACCAGACGTGATATAGGATTAAGACTTGTTGGCGAACTTTCAGGCAAAAACCATCCCTTCATCGACCACTTCAAGAGACTAAAAAAATTAGTAAATGGCAGAGCAATCGTAAAACAATGCATCCCTTCCCCATCCCACATCTATGGCGATGTATTAAATTTCAACTTCCTACAAGATTCATACTACCAAACAACTGAAGACTTTGAAAAAGACCTCATCAGATCCTACAAGGAATTTTTAGAAGATTTTAAAAACGCTGGTGGAGAAATCATCCAATTTGACGATTGCCTCTGGGAACAATTTGCAGACGAATCTGAAAATGCACAATTTGATGGCAATGCAAGAGCTGATAAAAATATAGCCCTTGCCGAAAAATATATAGCCATCAACAACGAAGTCATCGACTACGGCCACGACCTAGGGCTAACTATCTACACCCACAACTGCAGGGGCAACTACGCCTCCCGCCACTTTGGAGCAGGCACCTACGACTCAATCGCAGATCTTTTCCTAGAAAAACAACACTACGACAGGTTCTACCTAGAATGGGACGACGAAAGAGCAGGATCCCTAAACTCATTAAAAGCCTTCGAAAAAAACAAAAATGCAGAAGTCGTCCTAGGATTCTTATCATCAAAAACTGCCGGACTTGACGACGAAAAAAGATCCCTAGAATTATTAGACGAAGCAGCGAAAATCATAGACAAAGACAGACTCTACCTCTCCCACCAATGTGGATTTGCCTCATGCGATAACGGAAATGAATTAAGCAGGGATCAGCAATGGGCCAAAATTAAGCAAGGCCAAGAAATCGCAGAGAAATTCTGGAATAAATAAAAAAATAAATCTCTCCTAGTATATAGAAAAAGCACCCTGGCCCGGGGTGCTTTTGTGTTGGGGAAATGTATTTGTATACTTCAGTTGTAAAATCTATCTTAAGCCCACAATCCCTCGCTTCGAGCGAAGCCGAGAAGCCTCTAGTCACATTGATAAAACCAATATGGTAAAGGTGTCAAGCTCTCCTTTAAAGCTAGGACATTTTTACAAACAAAACCCCAAGTCCCGACCAGAGCTAATCCTTGTTTGGTCCAGAGGTTTCTCCATGCGTTCGTTTCACTCACTTAGTCGAAACAAGGGTGGCGTGGTTGAAAATTCTCACCACCTCGTCTCGACCGAGCGAAGCGAGCGGGGAGATCTCTTGCTATCTTTATCTTGTCGATATGGTAAAGGTGTCAAGCTCTCCTTTAAAGCTAAGATATTTTTACAAACAAACCCCTAAGTCCTAACCAGAGCCAAACCTAATTTGGTCCAGAGGTTTCTCCGTGCGTTCGTTTCACTCACTTAGTCGAAACGAGGATGGTGGGTTCCTACTATTTCTCAATAAAATTAGATGATTTTATTATAAAGAATAATTTAAGCCTTTGGCAAATTTTTCAAAATAAGGCCCCTCGCTTCGAGCGAAGCCGAGAAGCCTCTGGCCACATTCATATTATTATTATGGTCCAGGTGTCAAGCCAACCTTAAAACAAAGCTCCCCCATTTCCCCAAAAGAAAAACCCGAGCTTGGGCTCGAGTTTTCTTTTCTTATTAGTCTTCTTTTTTCCTGCCGATATATAGGGCGCCTGTTGAAGCAACTAGGGTGCATGCTATGCCTGCGATTGATTCAACACCTGTCTTGACATTCTTGCCAGCGCGTCTTCTATTTGGACTTTCATCTTGTGAATGCCTATCTCTCCTAGGAATCACAAATCCTTCCTTGCTAACAAGGTCTTTGGCTGGGATTCTTTCTCTCCTGCCATCGCTGAAAGTAACTACTGCATTAGCTTTCTCGTCGATTTTTACATCAACTACATCAGGATTCTTTTCTTTAATCTTCTCTGCAATCTTTGTTCTTTCTTCCTTATCTAGCTTGCCCTTTTTCTTATCAACAACGACCTTTGGTACAACTACTTCCTTATCGCCCACATTAATAACCTTGTCACCCTTTTCAACATTTGGTGTCTTAGGATTATTCTTATTATCCTCACCAGTTTTTTTATCCTCTGGCTTATCTTTTTGATCTGGATTCTTAGTAGGGTCAGTTGGTTTATCCTCGGTAGGATTTTCTGAGCCTGGAGTAGTGCCTGGTGTATTACCTGGTTGGCTTGGTTCTGGGGTTGTTCCTGGAGTAGTGGTTTCACCTGTGCCAGTGCCTGTACCAGTTCCTGTACCTGAGCCTGAGCCTGTGCCTGTTCCTGAGCCTGAGCCAGGGCTTTTTGGTTTCCAGGTTGCTGTTATGGTTATATTTCCTTTAACATCGATAGGTGTATTAGGTTTTTTAACGCCTTCTTTGTCACCAACTTTCCAACCAGCAAATTCTTGGTTTTCATTTGGTGGGTTGAAGGTATTAGCAGCAGGGAGGGTGTAAGTTCCGTTTTTCTTTACCTTTGTGACGATATCTTCTGCTTTTCCACCACCTGCCTTAGTACCACCATCTGGCTTGACTGTTACCTTGAAGGCTTCTGTGGCTGTTGCTGTGAAAACTTTGTTTGAGTCTGTGACTTTAAAGTTATCTGTATTCCATACTGGATCTATAAAGTCGTCTTGTTCTTTCACCTTTTTATTTATCGATTCATAAATTGTACTTTGTAGTGTAGGGTGTACATAAGTTTTTAAATCTGTACCTGGTTTTACCTTATACTTTTGATAAGATACAGGACTTTCCTCACCTTCGATGGCGGTCTTGCCGTCAGCATTATCAATCTTAGTACCCTTGCCTAGTTTAAATTCTGCTACTATGGCATCATCTGGTGTGTTTTTATTAAAAACTACCTCTCCACCTGGTGTTTTTTCTTTTGAAAACCATGTTACATGGTCACTTACGTATAGGGTTTGGTTTTCTACTACAAGTTCAGAACCATCATCAAATTTAACTTTAATTTTTCCTACAAAACCAGTTGTATTATTAGCTTTATCTGTGTTTCTTTTTTCTTTACTTGCATCATCTTGGAAATCATCAAATTTTGCACCAGCCAAGAGGTCGTCTATTTTCTTTTTGTTTTCAGCACTTACGCCATCTTTAACCTTAACACCATCTTTCCAATTAGGTGTCTCTCCTACCCATTTTTTCATAACAACTGGATCAAGACCACCGAGTTCTGTAATTTGAACTGCTTTGGTTTTAACTGTTGGTGGGTTCACACTTTCTGCAGTTTTTTTGCTAGTAGGGTCTGATGTCTGACCTGCATTATCTGTAACAGTTGCTGTAACAGTACTACCTGGATTTACCTTACTTGTTAGAAGGCTAATTACTCCGCCATCTACTGTGACATTATCATCACTAGAAGTCCAAGTGCCATTTTCCTTTGTGACTTTCGCAGTTTTCTTATTACCTTGTGGGTCATCATAATTAATTGTAATAGTCTTTGCGTCGGTGTCTATGGATTTTGGAGCAAAGGTTAATTTGTCATCATCTGCTGTGATAGTTGGTTGGTCTGGTTTGATGTCATTTACTATATCTGCTATTGGTATTGGATCACTTGATAACTTGTCGTTTGTTGCGTCTTTGATTATAACATTGCCATTTTCAAAGAAAATCCTCGCTTTTTTACCAGTATTGCCACCAGTTCCGTCAGGTAATAGGGACTGACCTTTTAATGTATTTTTTTCTATAATTTTATTTTTAATCTCATCTTTTTCTGTTTCTGTTAGATTTTTAGGGTCTCTGACATCTGTTTTATCTGGTGTTTTTGGTTGAACCCTATGAAGCTTCACAGATTCCTCTTTGCCTTTACCTGGTTCTTTTGTTTCAATCTGAAAACCATCTAAAATCTTGCCTATTTTACTTTTCTTGTCATCTGGAATATCAAATGAGAAAGTTCCGTCTGAGTTTACTGGGATTACAGTCCAATCATTAGGCTTTGTTTCACCAGTTCCAAAAAATATTTTAACTGTACTACCTGGGGTTACGTTTCCTTTGATTGTTGTGTCTCCAACTGTCACTTTATTTACGTCAGCATCTTTTGAAGCTTTTTTATATACTACGGTAATTGTGGAAACATCTATTTCAAGTTTCTTACCATCTCTAAACTCAAGAGTTGCTTTATTGGTTGCTGCTTCATAAGTTACTTTCTTAAGATCATCTTTAATCTTTTTATATGCTTCTTTACCTTGATTTTCTGCTATAATGGCTCTTTTAATTTCAGTATCAGCACTTCCTTCAACATCCTTATCAACATATACGGTTGTTCTAGGTATTACAATATCTTTGTAGGTTACATCCATATCTTGTTCTTTTGGTGCAACTACAAAACTCGAAGGAGCTGATTCCCCCCCCTTGTAAACTGTTACCCAATCTCCTTCGGTTATTTTTACTGTAACATTAATTGTCTCGCCATCTTTTAATTTCCTATTTAATGTAACAGAAAATTTCCCTGTACTACCTGCTTTTGTAGGTTTTTTATTGAGTTCTTTTCCATCGCTGTCTGTAACAATGACACTTACCACAACTGGTTTTTCAGCACCCACTTTTATTCGAGCATCTTTTGGTGTTATTGTTGTACCTGTAACTTTATTTGTTCCTGCATTTGCCTCTGTTATAGTAGGTGCTTCTATTTTTGTGGCACTAACAGATTGGGAGATAATTTCTGGTCCTAATTCTAGCCCATCTGCTCTCATAGTATCTATATTTTGTCCACCTTGACCAAGATTATTCCCTGCTTCTTTTTGACCAGCTGCTTCCACTCCTGGGGCTGGTGGGAGTTCTTCTGCTCTTGCGATTGGGGCTGCCATTAGTAGACCTAGCATGCAGGAGACTAGACCTATGGATAGTTTCCTTGTCGCATAGATTGGTTTTTTCTCTTTATTTTCGGCCTTGGTAGCTAGTAGCTCCTTGGCTGTTTGATATTTTTTCATCTTACTCTCTAGCCTTTCTTTTTAAGTACATTTCTATACACATTCTCACCATAATTATATGATTTTAAATATCATATGCAAGTTTTTTCCGTATTTTTTAATGGTTTTGTGGGTTTCGTTTTTAGTTATATTGTCTCATTTGTCTTATTAATTTTGAGTAAAGGCTGGGGTGTGATGCAAAATATATTATAAATTTATGATGTTGGTCTTGAATTTATAAGTGAGCTGGTTTTATTCGCACCCAGATTTCTCTTGTGTTATAATAGGAGTATGAAAACAGTATTAATCACTGGCTCTTCTAGGGGGATTGGCGCTGCCACTGCTAGGAGACTTGCCAAGTCTTATAAAATCGTTATAAATTACAACAAATCCAAGGACAGGGCTCTCGCTCTTTTGGCAGAGCTTAGGAAGATCAATCCTATGGTGATTGCCGTTAAGGCAGATGTCTCCAAGGAGGATGAAGTTTGTGCTATGTTTGATATTATCGAGAAAAATTTTGGCTCTGTTGATATCCTCATCAACAACGCCGGAATTTCATATTTTTCCCTCATCCAAGACATGCCTTTTGAAAAATGGAAGGAGCTTATGGAGACCAATTTGAATTCGGTTTTCCTAAATTCAAAAAGGGCTATTGCTAAGATGGTCGAAAAAAAGTACGGGGTTATTATTAATATTTCATCTATTTGGGGTGATTTTGGTGCGTCTATGGAGGCAGGCTATTCTGCTAGCAAGGGGGCTATCAATGTCTTTACCAAGGCCCTTGCCAAGGAGCTTGCTCCGTCAAATATTAGGGTCAATGCCATAGCACCAGGCATAGTCGATACTGATATGATGAGAAGAGATTTTGATGATGCTGAGCTTGAAAATTTGAAAAATGAAGTCGGTCTTAATAGGTTTGCCAGTCCCGATGAGATTGCAAGTCTCATCGAATATTTAATTTCTGACGACGCTTCTTATATCACTGGCGATATTATCCACATAAATGGAGGCTTTAATTAGCCTCCCAGGCTATAGACAAAGTCATTACTCATGTCATTCAGACGAACGAAGTGAGGAAGAATCCTGTAATTTTTGGGATTCCTCGTCGAATCCTAATGGATTCTCTGTCAGAATGACGTATTCTTATATACTTTGTCGACAATCTGGGGGGCTTTAATTAGCCTCCATTTTTATTTTTTAAATTGACTTTATGACTTGCCTATATTTCCTGGAAGTCCTTAAAATTGTACCAATAAATTAATGACTTGGTCACTTTTTTGCCCAGAGCTTCCTCTATGGCTTGTTTATAGATGGCAAGTTGGGTTTGGTAGGTATCCTCTCTTTTGATCATGTCGGTCTTAAAGTCGATCAAAATTATTTGGTCTTCTCCCTCAAATATCAAGTCTATCTGGCCATTTACATAGTAGCCGTCATAGGTCATTAGGAAGGATTCTTCGCTTCTTTTTGGGATATTTTCGCCGATTAATTTTGCTATCAGGCTATTAGTATAAAAGCCTAGGAGCTTGTCTATTTCTACTATTTCTTTGATGGTTTTGTCAAAGATTTTTTTCTCTATTAGCCTGTCAATTTCTTTTTCCAAAGTCCCTGCTGTGTAGACTTTCATCGGAAGTTTTTGGAAAATTTTGTGGATTAGGCTACCCTTTTCGGTTGGGCTGTAGGCTTTTTTCTCTTCCATAAAACTTGGTTTTTTGAAGGAGATATTGCGACTAAATCCTTCTGCATCAAAGGTCTCGTAGCCATCGCTTTCGGCATTAAAGTCCTTGGCAAGTTCTGTTACGGATTTTTTAAGGCTCTTTCTTATGTCATCCTTGCCAGGGTAGGTAAAGTCTAGCTTGGTTTGGATTTGCTCAAGGACTTTCGGATTTGCTTTGTCATTTATGAGGTCGTAGAGGTTTTCATTGTGACTTACAGAGAGCTCTGCGACTTCATCAATATAGTCAAAGCTGATTCTCTTATCAAAAGTCGATTGCTTTTTGCTGCCCGTAAAAAACTCACTTGTGATGTTGTCAAAGGAAAGACTTGCCATTATCCATTCTAGGTGAGAATTTAAGGTCAAGTAGGATTCATTTTTATATACTTTTTCAAAGGATGATGCATTTTTGTCAAAATTGCCTGTGATGTAGAGCCTTTCCTCTGCCCTGGTGAGGGCCACATAGAGGATTCTCATTTCCTCTTTCTTGTCATCTTCCCTAGATTTTTCTATGATTAGCTTCCTATTTATACTTGGAATTTTTATCTTGTTTTCATAGTCGGCGACATTGATGCCGATGCCGATTTTTTCATCAAAGATTATGGGGGCTACCTGCTTGTTGAAGCCCTTGTCAGCGCCAGCGAGGATGACAATTTTAAATTCAAGACCCTTGGACTTGTGGACGGTCATGATTCTGACTAAGTCTTCGCCCTCAGATAGGTCACGAGTTGGAGTGATGGAGTCTGACCTGGTGGATTCTAAGTTAGCAAAAAAATTTACAAAACCATAGAGGCCATTGTCATTTACCGAATCATAGTCTGCCATCATGTCAATTACCGAGTCAATATTATTTATCCTGTCTTCTGCCAAGTCCCTCGCCAAGAGAAAGTCATAGAGTCCGGACTTTTCAAAAAGATAATTGGCAAAGTCGTAGAGGTTTAAAATTGCAAGTTTGTCTTTTAAGTCCTCGATTAGGGCTTTGAATTTTTTGATTTTTTCATAAAGCTCATCTTCCTTGTCATAGGCATCGAAGGCTTCGTAAAATTTATAGGAAGAGGATGCTAGTTTAATCCTAGCCAAGTCGTCTTCGTCAATATCAAAGATAACAGACCTTAAGACTGAAAGCAAAATTATGTCGTCATTGGGGTTTGTGAGGTATTTCAATAGGTTTATAAAAAATCCTACCTCACTCGCCTGGGTGGAAACCTTTGATATATCATTGAAGTAGGGGATGTCTGCCTTCTTGAAGGCCTCTTCGTACTTGTAGGATTCGGTACCATTTCTTAGTAGAATGGCTATGTCCCTGTACTCGTAGCCTTCGGCAAGCAAGTCTTTGATTAGGCTTGCCAGATAGGTTTCTTCTTTGACAGACTTAGCCAAAACCTTGACCCCAACCCTCGCAGAATCCAGAAGGTCTTTTTCTTCCTTGCCGTAATTTAACCTGTGACCACCCTTTTTATAGTCAATATCTGCCATCTCCTTGGTCATGAGCCTGTCAAAGATGTAGTTGTTAAAGTCAAGGATAAGCCTGTCGGTCCTGAAGTTTTCGTTGAGGTTTATCCTCATTGAATCTTCTGCTTTTTCGTAAAGGTCGAGTTTTTCTATAAATAGGTCTGGCCTTGCCCTCCTAAAACCGTAGATTGATTGCTTGACGTCGCCTACAAAAAATAGGTTTCTGTCAGATTTTAATTTATCGACGATATAGTTTTGGATTTCATTTGAGTCTTGGTACTCGTCAAAGAAAATGTACTTGTACTTGGTCCTTAATTTTTCCCTGGCAGTTTGATTTTCGAGCAAGGATGTAAATTCATGTTCCAAGTCGTTGAAGTCAAGGTAGTCTTTGGCAGATTTTTTCTTATCAAAGGTCTCTTTAAAGTCCTTGGTGAGTTTGTAAAGCTCCCTAAAAAGTACGTCTTCCTTTGTCTTGATAAAGTCAAGGGCCTTGGCATCTGTATTTACGATTAGACCCTCAATCTCCTTAATCTCTGCCTTGTAGGCATCTCTTGCCGAGCTTATTTCTGTGACCAAGTCCTCATCATCAATTTCAGTTTTGATTGTCTTTGCAAAGGTCGCGTACTTTTTGTTGGCAAGGGCCTTAGAAAAATTGTCCCAATCATCAATTTGATCTCTGATGCCAGCGAGCATTTCATAGTCGCTTGCAATAAGATTTACTGCTGTGGCAGGTAGGATTGGATTTAGTCTCGCTCCCACATTTTCAATCCTCTGTAAGGTCAAATCAAACCTGTGTCTGATAAAGTCTTTGAAGTATCCGAGGTTTTCTCCCCTATCCTTGGCTTCTTTTAGCCACTTTAACCCGTCTATCATGCCGATGATTTTTTGGTAGGTCAAAAGAATTATTTGCTTGGCATTATAATCTGACCTTTCCCCCGAAAAATTTTGCAAGAAATAGACAAAGTCTGAGTCCATTTTTTCGTATTGTCTGTCAAAGACCTCGTCAATGGCATCTGCCATGTAGATTTTGCCTGTAGAGTCAGGCATGACCTTGAAATTTGGGCTAAGCTTGTCTAAATAATAGAAATTTTCCCTTAGCATATCGGAGCAAAAAGAGTGGAGGGTCTTGATTTGGGCGAGTTTGAGAAGTTTAAACTGCCTTTTTATGAAGGCTGGGTCAAAGTCGGTCGCTCTTTTTTCTAGAGCTTCTCTTATCTTATCCTTCATGTCTTGGGCACTCTTGTTAGTGAAGGTGACTATTATCATCTTGTCTATGTCGATTCCTTCCTCAACCATCATTGAAATCACCCTATTAACAAGGACCATGGTCTTGCCCGAACCTGCTGCGGCAGATACTATTATATTTTTATCTCTTTCGTAAATCGCAGTCCTTTGACCGTCGGTTAACCTAAGTTCAGTCATTTTCTGCCTCCAAGTCTTCTATGGTGAGATTTTTATCCATATCCCTAAACCTAAAGCTGTCAATGGTCTTGTCAAACTTGCAAATCCCCTTGTAATCGCAATAGGTGCAGGAGGAATAATTTTTGTCCTCTCTGAGGGGGGCGAGGTTGATTTTGCCAGCCTTTATATCCTTAATCAAATCTTTTACCATGTTTTTTATAAAGTCGCTAAGCTTGGCAAAGTCTTCCTTGCTTATCTTGTAAGATTTTCTGTTTCTTACAATAGAAGAAGTCTTGCCATTGGATTGCCTATCCATGAGGGTAAGAGCCTTGCCGTCAGTGTCAAGAAGAATACCATCTAGGGCAAATTTCTTATCAAGACTCGCTGAGATTTTTTCTTCATCAGCAATCGAATCCCCAAAATTTTCTATTTCATCCTTGAGGGAAATATAAAAGGCACCTATTGGTTCTAGGTTTTTCTTATCGTCACTTACAGCAATCATATAAATAATAAGTTGCAAGTCCTTGCCATTTAGGATAGCGGCGAGGTTGAAGGCCTTTGAGCCAGTCTTGTAGTCAATTACCCTCACCAAGTTTCCTGCCATATCTATCCTGTCTATCCTGCCCCTCAAATAATTTTCTTCATCCACATATACCGGGTCAAAAAATCCGCCCTTGTCAAAGGCTTGCTCGAAGTATTCGAGTTTGAAATCGCCTCTTTTTAGCTGGTCGACAATCTGCCTGGTATTTCTCTTGGCAGCCTGATTGATATTTTTTAGGATGTATTTATTCTTTGGGCTATCCTTCCTAGTGGAATCGAGATTTTCATCAATCCCTTCATTGAATTTTTCATCTAAAAGCTTGTCAATTTCTGTAAAATCTACCTCATCTAGGTCCATGTCCTTGATAAGTCTTGACAGGTCCTCAAAAGACTTGTGGACAATATTTCCTATATCGAGGGCATCCACATCAAATTCTTTTTCCACATCTGGCCTTAGGCCGTAGGCTATGAAATGTTTGTAAGGGCAAGCCGAATAGGTCTCAATTTCTGATACCGAATAAGCGTGCTTTTTGTAGAGGGCCTTCCTAAGCTCATCTGCCAGAGCTAGCTTGTCATTGGTATAAAATAGGCCTTTTTTAACCTTATCGTAGGTGAGCTTATTCTCGTCCTCCTCTTGATTTTCCCTAAGATATTCCATGAAGGCTGTGGCGATTTGCTTGTCTTTGTCGGTGATTTTTTCCTTGTTGGCAAGCTTATTTAAGACAGCAAGGGTGTATTTTTTAAGGCTTTCTCTCGCAAAAATCGCATCTTCTGCCCTTGGATCTAGCAAGATATTTTTCTTAAGCTCAGGGAAAATTTTTCTTATATCTCGGATGACCAAACTTTCGTTTAAGTCCTTGCCTTCCTTGTCAGACAGAGCGTAGGAGAAAATCAATTTATCACTCCTTGAAATAATCTTATATAGGCTTAAAAGCTCTGCCCTGTCGCGATCCTTGGCGTAGAGTTTAAGGTCAATCTTTGCCTTTTCTAATTCTTCCATCTCATCTGGACTGATGAGGTAGTCCTTGGCCTTTTGGCTTGGAAAATACGCATCATCCATACCGAGTAAAATATTTATTTTTTTGTTTGAAACCCTATCTCTCGCAAAATCTGTGACAATCAAATGGTCCTTAGATGGTGGAATAAGTCCGATTTGTATATCTCTGGTAACTGCTTCAACTATACTTACGACTCTGCTAAGAGGAAGGCTCCTGTCGCCCATCAATAAGACTAGCTGGTCTAAAATTGCCACAAACTCATCCCAAATCTGCTCATTTTCCTTGTAATCATCAAGGTCGGCATTCTCCAAAAGTTTGGCTTGAAAGGCGTTGATGCTTTTTTTGATGTCAGAATCGGCAATCATTTTAAAAATCTTTGTAGCAAGGTCCTTAACTGTCATATTTTTCTTATCAAGGCCCTTGGTTAGGTGCAAAATTTTTGCCCTGACTAAGTTCACATGGTCGTATTCTTCACGCTTTTTTGCGATTTTTTCATCTTTTTTGGGGTCATTTGCCAAATTTTTTTCGTAAAAATCTTCGTCCATGGCAAAGTACTTGTCATTTTCAAACATAGACCCCTTGATTTTCCTATAGGTCAAGAAATTTATTAGGGCGTTGGCATCCTTATCCGAAATCCCGATTAGCTTTGAATTTAGAATATAAAACAGATCTTCTTGCCTAAAATTATTCACATTTAGCCTTAAAAGAGCCAAAAAAGTTTTGATAATATGGTTATCTGCCATCTTCCTCCTCTTGTCGAGAAAAATTGGAATTTCAAATCTTGAGAAAGTTTTTATCAGCTCATTTTCGTACTGGTCAGGATCTGTAAGATAGACTGCCATGTCCCTATAGCGGATATCTGGATTAGTCTTTATAATTTTATTTATCAAAAGAGCCATGTTATTAACTTCTGATTTTGTTGAAATCGACTCATATATTTTGATATTCTCTGGATTTTTTTCAAAATGCACCGGCCTATAAGTTTCAAAATTTTTCCTTAGGTGGTCGAGGTCAACTGCCTTAGGATTTGATGGTAGATTTATGACTTCACTTGCAAAATCTTGCCTAAATAAGTCAAAAGTCCTAGCCGAGCCGTCAAAAATTTCCGGTCTAACTAGGGGATTTGAGATAAATTTAGGGTCGATATTTAGGGAAATATTTAGGTCAAGGCCCTTATTGTAGAGGGCAGAAATTAGGTCAAGCTTTCTTTCCTCAAAGAAGTCAAACTTGTCAATAAAAATTTCGTAGCCATCAAGAAGGTCAGTTTTTTCGAGATTTGCTGCCACAAAACTTAGGATGTCTTCCTTGTCAAAATATTTTCCCTCTAGCTCCTTTTGGTAGGTGTCGAGGATTAATTTTATTTCCTCAAATTTTATTTTTGAAATCTCGGATATGTCGCTGTTAAAAATACTTGCAAAAAATCCTTCATCAAAGTTATTATCTTTAAAACTTGAAATCAAGCCAACAATCGAATTAATAAAGTCAATGTTTTGGTAGGAGTTTTCAAATAATTTCAAATCGTCTTTGAGGTCTTGGAGGATATTGGTTAGGAGTAAAACCTTGCCTTCCTTGTTCAAAAATTCGAGTTTACCCTCGGTAAAGTTGTCCATAAAAAAGCTCGCAAAGGATGAAAAGGATAGGACCTTGGCATCCATTACTGCCTTGTATTTTACAGACTTTAGGAAGTTTATATCTGTCTCCAAGGTGTACTGTTCAGGTACAATTAGGATGGATTTTTTCCCCTTATCAAGCCTCCCTTCGATTTTTTTGTAAAGGTAGGAGCTAGCATTTTCCGCCACCTCTGATATTATTAATCTAATCATCTACAATCTCCAAACTTGAACCCTGACTTGGGTCATAAGTTATTAAAATTTTCGCTTCTATCGCATCTTTAAGCTCATCCACATGGGAAATCAAACCGACAAACCTATTTTCCTTGGAAAGTTTTTCGATAGTTTCAATGGCGTTTGCCAAAAATTCTTTTGAAAGAGTCCCGAAACCTTCGTCAATAAAGAGGGTATCAATCCTAATCCCCCCGTTTTCTGCGCCGATTTCATCAGAAAGACCAAGAGCTAAAGACAGGCTTGCGAGGAAATTTTCCCCACCAGATAGGGTTGAAGCCGGCCTTTTCTTGCCGGTGTTGGAATCGAGTATATCAATATCAAGACCCATCTTGGATCTTGCGTCCACTGCTTCTGTCTTTCTCACCATCGAAAATTGCCCATCTGTCATCTGATTAAACCTAAGGTTGGCAAAATTTAGGACCCTATCAAAATAAACTGAAAGGATAAAGGTCTCAAAATCGAGTCTTTCAAGACCTTTGACCCCACCTGTTTGCCCGTTGGCGAGATCTGATAGGTTTGAAACAATTTGAGCAGTTTTTGATAGGCTCAAATAGGAGGCATGGATTTTTTTAATTTTTACCCCGTCTTTTTTGATCGAATTGAGTATGGTTGAAAGCTTGATTTTATCATCATCAAGGACTTTTATTTCCCTGGTAACTTCCTTTAGGTCATCTTCAAACTTAAAAAGGTCTTCTGGAGCCTTGTCCTTAAAGAGCGAGAAATTTTCCTTGGTGGTTTTCTCCCTTTCAAGGTCGGTGAAATAAGTTTCTACCAAGTCTTTTTGGGCCTTTAATTCGCCTTCCCTTGATAAGTACGCCATGTAGGCTTCTAAATTTTCAAATTTCTCTTTAAGTTTATCTTCAAAATCCTTTTGGTAAGTTTTTAAGTCCTCATTAGCCTTTGCAATATTTTCAATAAGGGCAGCTAGGCTCGCCTTTTGCTTTGATATCGCTAAAACCAAGTCTTGGTGGGCTTTTTCCTTATCCTTGATAAAGGTAGTGGTGGATGAAATCTCTTCTTCTAAGCTCTTTTTTTCACCAAGAAGCTTTGCCATATCAAGACCTGCCATGGTCTTTTCCCCTGACAAATATTTGATCTTAAGGTCTGCCAAATTTTTAAGCTTGGCTGATATTTCCTCGCAGGCTTTTTCCTTTTTTTCTCTCGCTTTTTTAAGGTCCACGCCATTTTTGCCGATTTTATTCGCCTTTTCTGTCAAAGTCTTAATCTTTTCCTTGGTTTTTCCTCCCAAGTCCTGATAAGATTTTAATAGGTCCTTATTGTCGGCAATTATTTTTTCAATTTCACTTAGCTTATAGGCTGTGCCAAGGTCTTTGAGGTTTCGCTCGTAAATGGCCTTGGTTTTTTCTAAATCAATCCTTATATCAGCCAATTTTTGACTAATTTTTTCCAAATCGAGGTCGGAAACTACAAGCTTTTCCCTCTCACCCTGGTGGGTCTTGCCACAAACCGGGCAAAGTCCCTCGGCATTTAACCTGTCAATGAGCTTATTTATCTCCAAATTTTCTCGGTCTTCATCTGCCTTATTTTTAAGATTTTCGGTCTTTTCGAGGTCTTTAGCAAGACTTGCTAGCTTTTCCTCATAGGTCTTATTTTCCTTGATTTTTTGGTGGTCTTTGGCCAAATTTTCAAGCCTAGTTTTGATTTCAGAAATCTTCTCCTTGTTGGCAAAGTCCTCTTCCTTGGCCCTTGCCAAATCCTTGCTTATTATATCATAAAGATTTCTAAGCTCATCTAGGTTTCTTTCGTCATTTTTTATCTCGGTTTGAAGCCTTTCCAAATCCTTATCCAAGTCTTTGATGGCTTCGTAAGATTTTTTCACTCTAAGAAATTCTTCCAAATCAGCAATTTCTTTGACTTTTTTTGAATGAGAAATTTTTGCCTGGTCAAGTTTTTCCTTTAAGGTCGGAAGCTTTTCTATTTCCTTTTGAAGTTCTTTTAGGGCTTTATTTTTTGCACCCAAATTTTTCTCAACTTCTCCCTTACTTTCCTCAAAATCCTTAAGGTCAACCTTAGTTTTTACAAGCCTATCCTCGTAAATTTTTATGGAAAGAGCGTAGGTAAGCAAGTCCAAATCCCTTTTAAGATCGGTATTTTTATCAAAATCTACCAACAAGACCTGGTAAGCTGCCTCTGCCTTCTTATATTTTTCAATATTTTCATTGAGGGTCTTTGCCTTTTCCAAATCGCTTATAAGATTTTTTTCATTTTTCTTAAGTTTATCCAAGGATTTTAGAATTTCTTTCAAAAAACCTTCCTGGTCAGCCTCAGTTTGGGCAATTATTTGAAAAATATTTTCAAAATCACGTCTTAAAATGAGGTCTTCGCTGATTTTTCCTTGCAAAAGCTCATTATCACTTAGGACATTAGCTAGGTCCTTATCAACCTGAGCAAGCATTTTTTTGTTTTCATTGGCCCTCTTTTTAAGCTCATCCTGGATGGCTCTTAGGGCATCAGTCTTGAAAATATCTGACAAAAGTGCTGCTTTTTCATCCGATTTTGAAATCAAAAATTTTTGAAATTGACCCTGGGCGAGGAGCATAACCTTGGAAAATTGGTTCTTATCAAGACCTACCAGATCTTTAATCCTTTCGTCAACTTCTTTTATCTTATCAGCTAGGAGGGTTTTTTCACCTGTAATATCGTAAAGCTCAACCCTATGGCCAATATTTTTTGGATTTTTAAGCTCAACTGCCCTCTGACTTGGGATTCTTACAATTTTATAAACCCTGTCAGCAAGAGAAAATTCCAAGTCTACATAGGTGAAATCGTCATCTTCTGAAAGGTAGTCGCTCCTTAAATCTTCCATGGCAATTTCCCTTGGCACTTCCCCGTAAAGGGCAAAGGAAATGGCGTCAAAAATCGTAGTCTTGCCTGATCCAGTTGGGCCCGATATCAAAAATATTTTTTTGTCGAAAAGTCTGGTAAAGTCGATTGTGACCTCGTCCTTGTAGGTCAAAAATCCCCTTAATTTTACCTTCCTAACCTTCATTGATTACCCCTATCACGTCTTCTAGGACGTTTTTTTCATCATCAGTCAACTTTCGATTGTCCTTATAAGAAATAAAGTCATCAAATAATTCCAAGGTCGACTTATTTTCTATATCTATATTTATGTCTTCATCATTCATGGCAAAAACAGACCTTGATGCGTAATTTATAAGGACTGCGTTTGGAAATTTTTTCTTAAATTTCGCCATGGCATTTTCGATTGTAGCCCCATCTTCGAGGATAAATTTGATATAAGAATCACTTGCCGGCTCTCCTATCAAATCGTCAAAAAATCCTGTCCTCACTTCAAAGTCTCTCAAAAGTTTGATAGGAATTTTCTCAATCTTGACACTTTCAGACCCCAAATCGACAATAGTCACCGATTTATTATTATCTTTTTTATCGAAAGAGTAAGGCATAAAGGTGCCCGAATACCTGATTTTTGGATCTAAAACGTAGTGGGCAGAATGAAGGTGGCCCAAGGCGACATAGTCAAAGCCCATAAAAAGTCCTGCATCCATACAGTCTGAACCCCCGATTGTCAGTGGTTTTTGGCCCTCATTGTAATCTTTTTCTAAGCTCTGGTTAAATTCTGTCGCATAGCAGTGGGTGATTAAAATATTCCTGTCCTCATATTTATAATCCTTAAGAGCCTCTCGGTATAAATCGGTAAAATCAGCGAGATCTTCTCCAAAAATCACCCTAGCCTTGGCAAGAGACATAAAGGGCAAGAGGAAAAAGTGGATTGGCCCGTTTTCGTCTTCTAAGGTCACGACTTCTTTTGTGTATTCTCCTGCCAGATAATATTTATTGGTCTTATAAAACCTCTTATTCACATCCAAACGCTTGGCAGAATCGTGGTTGCCGGAAATAGCTAGAACTGGAATTTTTATGTCAAAAATAATTTTTTCTATGAAATAATTATATAAATCAAGGGCATCAGCCGATGCAACAGCTGTGTCAAAAATATCGCCAGCAATCATTACAGCGTCGATTTTTCTCTCCTCGATGATGTCTAAAATCTGATCTAAAACATATTTTTGATCTTCAAGAAAGGAAAAATTACCCAAAGATTTGCCTATATGAAGGTCCGATAAGTGGAGGAGTTTCATTTTTCATCTCCCTTTCTCACAAAGGTTAGGGTATCTTTTGTCGAATTGTATGGGTCATAGACATAACCATTGACATCAAGCCCTTTAATTTCCTCAACATCCTCGATTTTTCCTGAAATTATTTCCCTAAGCATGGCACCCCTCGCCTGTTTTGTGTAGGAAACAACAGATTTCAATTTCCCATCACGATTTTCCTTAAAATCCACAGTCAAAAACTTATCAGTTTCCTTCAAAAATGGCATTAAGGTCTTGGTATATTCCTTGCTCGCAAGGTTTAAAACCAAATCTCCGTCCTCAAAAAGTTTTTTATACAAATCATCGCCCCAAAATTCGTAGAGGTCATACATGGTGTTGTCAAAATATAGCCTATAATCTCTAATCCCTGTCATTGGCTTTAATAGACCATAAAATGCATCAAGAATGTAGACATGGTCATTTAGATAGTCTATATCATCGAAATCTTCCATGGAAAATTGCTTAAAAACCAAACCATCAAAGGAAAAAAGTGCTGGATTTGTGAGGTCGTTAAAGTCAAAATCCTGAAAATCGTAGTAAGCCTTTTCAGTGAGTTTATCATTAGTCCTATTAAGATTTCCCATTTCATTCATGGAAAGTTTCCTAACTTTATCAAGCAAAATCCTAGTCTTTTCAGGAAACAAAAGCTCTTCAGTCTTTATATTATCAAAATGTTTAAAACCCTTAGCCGGTGAAATAATAATCTTCATAAAAATCCTTTCTTTATATATAATATTATATCATAAAAAGAACTGACCTGGTCTGGTCAGTTCTTTTTATAGCCCCCAAAAAGCTCAATCCAATATTTGATACTTTGAGGTAAATAGTTTTGAAAGTCTTCATTACTTAGATAATTAAATAATTCTTTAGGATCAACTTTTTTTATATTTTCATACTTTTCATCGTAATTATCAATACTGCCGAATGTGGATAGTAGATAAACATCGCCTGTTAAATGTAAATATTCTTCTGCATTTATATTTCCATTCTTAACCTGGATAAAAATATTTTTCCCAGTCTTAGGGTCAAGAAAAACACACTCATAAAGTTCGGTTGATTTTTTGTTTGTTGAAGGAATAACAACATAACCATATTCTTTATTTAAGTACATACAAAGGAGGTCTTCGCAATCACTTGTGGAAATTGACTTATAAAAATTCTCCTGATTAAAAGTTAATTCAGTATTCATGTAATAATTTGTACCAGCTATTTTATCATATATATATTTAGAAAATTCCTTAACCCCTTCTTCGTTTATCCTACAAAAAGTAAGCCTTGAAATAAGGGCAGTTGTCACAGCTCCCGGCACAACACTCTCATCACCGATAGGTATCCAATCAATATTTCTTATCTGAATACAAGCATCCTTTTTTAGAGTTTCTTCTGAAGGATAATAACCAACAATAGATTCAGAACTAAACCTTCCTAGGTAATAAATTCCCTCATGCCTCATCCAAATTAAGTCGCCTTCTTCTATCTCCCTGGTAAATCTTGTGATGTTTGCATTTACACCATTTTTATAAATTTTATATTCATAACAAAATTTATCATAATCATCAATAGTTTTTATATCGTTTCTTTCTTTGCAGACCCTAGCCATGTCTTCTTCTTTTATAGTTCCCCTAAGGTGAGAGTCCTTTAAACTCCAACCTATAGCCATAATGTGCTCATTAAGCATATAACCAGAAATTTTTTTCTCATCATCTGAATCTGTATTTGCGTGTAATCTCCAAACTGTAGTCATAATCTCTCCTTAAATCCCATATAAATTTTCTTTCACACTTTCAATAACCGACTCTCTTAGGCTAACTGGCTCTAGAACTTCCACATAAGGAAGAAATTGCAGAGCCCAGTATTCTATGCCCTTTTCGGGTGCCATAAATTCTCCTAGGTAATAATCGCCATCTTCCCTTAATTTTATATCCGTTCCAAATTGATCTATGACATAGGTTAAAATATCCTTGTCAAAACGAATTTTAATGAATGACGGCTTACCAAAAAAGGCGTGGCTGGCTTTTTCTATTAGCCTATTTAATTCATCTTCCCTAAAGGAATCCCTATTTTCGTCTAAAATTTTTATATCCTTTATAAAATCAATCCTAAAGGACAAAATATTTGTAAAACCTGGCGTCGTTCCCAAAAGATAGTATTTTTTATTGTCAGCTAGGATCCTATAGGCATTTAATTTGTAAGGTCTTTTCCTTTTTGGCACAAGTTTCTTATCTGGCCCATAGGTCAGATAAGTAAATTCAATTTGGCGATTTTCCTCAATTGCCTCGTTTATAATTTCTATATTTAGGAAAACTTCCTTGTTTGAAGTTCTTTTCGTCCTATAAAAATCTGTCTGGCTGATGTATTTATCAACTGACCTTTGGTATTTAGACTGACTTTTGCCTATTTTCCTTAAAAGCTCTGTACACTGGTCCTTGTCAATGTAGGCAAGTGAAAAAATGGCATCCATCAAAAGATATGTCTCGCTTTTTTCAAAATCCCTATCTATTAAATAATAGCCTAGTCCATTGTCCGTAAAGGTTGAAATATCAATTCCAAAGTCAATTAGATCATTAATTGCGCTTGTAACAGTCCTCCTATCTAGATTTACACCATAATATAAAGAGAGTTTTTTCTTTATATCTGCCATTGATAAAATATGGTCGGAATCACTTTCTTCACGAAGAATTTCTAGGATATATAAAATATTTAATCTCGAACTTGCCATAGGTCCTCCTGGAAATATTATATCATATTAAAGCATTAATTTTATAATCTAAATAAGAATAAAGGGTGACTTTTACTAGGCTTGTCTTATCCCAAGTATGGGTGATTTTTTTAAGGTAGTCATCTATTTCTGGATTTATTTCTGGAAGATTGCTAGCCTCGGAAAAACTTATGTCACAGGCAAGCTTTGCGGCTCTTTCCCTATCAAGCCCATGGTCTAAATAATAAGCAAAAATTTCTTCCCTATTTGATGGATAATTTCTATTGGCAAAGTCTATAAACAAGGAATATGCCCTGGTATAGGTCAATGTGAGCCCAAAAAGATAAAGGAAATCTCCATAGGTTTTTATATTTTCCTTATAAGCAAAATTTTCTAAAGATTCGGTCACCTTCCTAGGATAAACATTTTTCAATTCAATTTTTTCATTAAGATAATAACCAAATAAATAATCTTTAAAATCTTCTATATCTATGTCTTGATAGATATTTTTTTCATAATATAAGAGATTTAACTTATCAAGATAAATAAAATGTGTAAAATATAAGCCACATTTTTCCATCCCCTTGTAAATACACCAAAGATACCCTGGTCCATAATCGTAATATTCCAATATCCAAAACCTTACTCTATCCTCATATTTTTTATCAATCTGAATTTCAAAATAAATTTTATTTTCAAAGATATAGGAAAAATCAATATTAAATCCATCTCGGCTAAACCCATCCTTTTTTTCTAAATCGACCCCATATTCCACCTCATTTACAAAAATAAGTTCCTTGGTATTCTCATTGTAATAATGGGCAGGAAGTGGATTTATTAGACTAAGACCTAAAAGATAAAAACTAAAAAATGGCAAATTTTCGATAAGGATATTTTGGTCGAGATTTTCCTTTAAGAACAAGAGAAAGTCAATTTCATCTTCCGAAGCTTTTTCTCTTATTACTTCCATTTCTTTTTTTATCCTATCTTCTATAAAAGGATTTTCTCCGTATTTGACTCTACTTATACGCAAAATCTTTTCTTCCAGATTCATACCATCACCTCTTATAATTATTATAACAAAGGTAATGTACAAAAAATTGTACAGGTAAATTTTTCCATCAAAAAATGACCCCCTAATGCCTCATTGAAATAGGTATTTGTAAAATAGTTTGGTAAATCTTTATTTTGTAAGAAAAAAACTATGAGTTTGAACACTCATAGTCTTACCTCTGATTTATATAATTTGCCGACTGGCATAAAACCATATCAAATACTTCTTCACTCAATTATAAAGGTATCCGTTTTCATAAAGAAGATTTACTGAATCCATTTTTAGTTGTACTTATCATCTCTTTCAATAAAAATTTTAAGGTCACCAATATAATATCCAATAGTTAGAGAACCTAAAGATTGAATTCATTAATAAAATTTTTATCGTCTATTTATTTACTTCTTTTCTTCTTTCTAAATAAAATATAATAAAAATACTTATAATTTCAATAAATGTTACCACTATACTGCCCTCTGGCCCATAAATTTCATCATACAAGTTATAATTTAAAATTTTAAAATTAAGTAAGCTATCAAATCCACTAAAGCCACTTACGTTTAATCCATAAATCATTGCCATGGAAAAGTTCCAACCTGCATGAACTCCAGAGGTCAACATAATATTTCCTTTATAAAATAGTAATTTTGCAAAAAATATGCCCACTAGGATTGTGTTAAGGGTTGATAAAATTGTAACTCCTTCATTACCCAGGTGCAAAAGTCCAAAAAATATCGAAGGTAGTAAGATTGCAACGTTTCTTCCAAATTTATCAGATAAGACCCTAGTTAAGATACCTCTTACCAAGACTTCTTCTGATGTTGATTGGATAAAAAATCCTATAAAGTAGGCAAGAAATATCAAATTAAAATTACCAAAGCTACTTCCACTGTATCCTAAAACTCCCCTCCACATATCTAATAATACATAAATTGAGATTTGCAGTAAGCCTAGGAAGAGTCCAATGCAAATGTTCTTGGCAAGGTCTTCTTTTTTAAAAAAGATGTAATCAATTTTCTTTTTTAAAATAAATTTCACAAAAAATATGCCTGCTAATAATTGACCCGTAGTTCCCATTAACATCACTAGGTTTGCATTTTTATAGTCGCTATTAAAGTGGGTTTTTCCATAAAAAATTAGTGATAGGGCAAGCATAATCCCGCCAGTGAAAACGGCGATTGCCAGCAACAATACAAAAATCCTTAAGATGATTTTAAAAAAATTCTTTATTTTATTTTTATTTTCCATAATCTGCTCTCCTGTCTTCTAATGATATTTTACATAATTTATCATAGGAAAATCCTATATTGCACCTCTTAGGTCATTTCACTTTGAATAATTTTTCTGTAATATTATACCATGCTTTACAACTTAATATTTAAACATTTCTAAAGTTAAACTTGGATCAGTTTTTACTAAATAAATTTAGGAAAATATACTGAAAAATTCAGAAATTCATACTGTATTGAGGCTATTTTTTTTGATATAAAACAATATGCCCCAAGCAAAAAGACCCTCTATTTGGAGGTCATTTTCTTTATTTTTTCTCTTATTTTTTTAAATATTGCGACAATTACCAAGGTCCCTATAGCTATCATCACTATGGCGCCGCCTGGTTTTAGGCCGTAGTAGAAGGATATAGTGATTCCTGAAATCATAAAAATTACCGAAAATATTAGGGAGATTAGGTAGGTTTTTTTGTAGGAATCGCTCATTAAAAGGGCTGTGGCTACTGGGATTACCATTAAAGATGTAATCATCAGTGCCCCTACGATTTTGGCTGAGATGGCTATTGTGATGGCTGTTAGGAAGGTAAATACTCCGTTTACCATCCCTACTTTCACTCCTGCCAGCCTTGCCATTATCGGATTTATGGATATAAACAAGAGAGCGTTGTAAAAGTAAAGCGACATGGTGACGACTAGGGCAAAAATTATCCCTACCAGGATGACGTCCTCTCTTGAAACTGTTGTGATTGACCCAAAGAGGTAGGATTCAAAGCTCTTGCCTCCTGGGGAAAAGTCCGAAAGAATTGCCGCAAGTCCAATGCCAAAACTCATGATGATGGCTGTCGCCATATCGCCGAAGTCCTTAAATCTTTTCCTGATTATGTCTATAGCAAAGGCGCCTAAAACACAAAATACCAAGGATGTCCACATGGGATTTATGGCGAAAATCAGTCCCATGGCTATGCCTGCTAGTGAAGAGTGGGATAGGGCGTCGCCTATCATGGATGTCTTCCTATTTATCATTACAAGGCCAATCATGGGGATGATGACTGCAAGCATTACGCCAACAGCTAGGGCTCTTTGCATAAAATCATAACTTAGCATATAAGGCCGTCCTTTAGTTTAAATACCTTGTCTACATAATCGCCAAGGATGTCCATTTCATGGGTTATCATTAGGATCGATATTTTGTGGTGGCGGTTTAGGTGGACTAAAAGATTAAGGAAGTCTTCCTTAGATTTTTGGTCGATGCCGACTGTTGGTTCGTCTAAAATCAATATATCGGGATTATTTACCATGGCCCTTGCGATCATAACTCTCTGGGCTTGACCACCGGATAAGTTGTTGACTGGCCTATCTATAAGGTCTTTTATTTTTAGGGTGGAAAAAGTGTTTTCTATTTTCAATTTGGATTTTTTTGTAATAGTATTAAAAATTGAAAATTCCTTATAGAGGTTTAGGCCAACATATTCCCTGGCTGATACCGGAAAGGCAACCTTTATGGCTTCATTTACTTGGGGCACATAGCCAACCTTGTCAAAATTTTTAAACTCTTCCATATCTATGCCAAAAAGTTTTATGCTTCCGGAATCTTTTTTTAACTCGCCTAGAATTAGCTTGATAAGGGTGGACTTGCCCGATCCATTTTCGCCGGATATCACCGCAAAGTCTCCCTCATCAAGGTCTAAGTTTATACCTTTTAATATTAAATTTTCATTATAGCCAAACTTTAGGTTTTTTATCTCAATTTGCTTCATACATATATTATGCTAGAGACTTATATATATTTTCAAGGTTTTCCTTAATTATTTCTTGAATTGTTACTTCCTTGTCGATTTCTTCTTGAGTTGCAAATTCCATTGTTGATAGTGGGGCTACTTCTGCACCTATCTCATCAGCGATAGTCTTTGCAGCCTTGTCTGAACCACCTTTTTCAAAGAAAACTGTCTTAATCTTGTCAGCCTTAGCTAAATCTGTTACTTCCTTCATTACCTTGGCATCTGGGTCTGCTGTCGATGTAAGGCTTGCTAGAGGAATTTGTTCAAGACCAAAATCTCTTGCTACATAGCCAAAGGCCTCATGAGGAACTATGAATTTTTTGTTAGTAACTTTTTCAAATTTTTCCTTGTAGTCTTTGATAATTTCATCAAATTCTTTTGCGATTTTTTCGTAATTTTTTTCGTAATAATCCTTATTAGCTGGGTCGATTTCTGCTAATTTGTCAGCTATTACCTTAGCTTGAGCCTTGGCATTTATTGGTGATAACCAAGTGTGTGGGTCAAACTCACCATGGTGGTGGTGATGGTGTTCTTCTTCGCCATCTTCGTGGTCGTGATCATCGTGGTCTTTATCTTCATGGTCATGGTCTTTATCTTCATGATCGTGGTCATGGTCTGCGTCCTCGTGGTCTTTATCCTCATGGTCATGGTCGTGATCTGCGTCTTCGTGGTCAGCCTTGATTAAATCTAGGCCAGCACTTGTATCTACCATTTCTATTCCAACACTACCTTCAACAGCATCCTTCCATTCTTCCATGCCAGCGCCATTCATAAAAATTAATTTAGAGTCGCTAAGCTCTGCAATTTCCTTAGCAGATGGTTCGAAATCGTGGCTTTCTGTTGTAAGGGAATTAAAGGCCTTTACATCAAACTTATCGCCAGCAATTTGCTTGGTTAGGTTGTAAATTGGATAAAAAGAAGCGTAAATCACCTTTGATTCTGCTTGTTTTTCTGTCTTTTCTTCTTGTTTTGTTTCTGTTTTTGGGCTTTCTTTTGCTTGGTTGCCACAGCCTGTTACAGCTAGGGCAAGGGCTAAAGCCATAAATATATTTTTCTTTTTCATAAACCCTCCTTTTGCAAATCATTTGCAGTAGTATTATATAGGTATTTTCATTTCTGTCAAATAAAGTATAATAAATTTAAGGAGGGAAAAATGCAATTAAACGACCTTTTAAAAGATAAAAACCTCAGAATCACCAAGCAGCGCAGGTTGATATTAGATTACATAGACAAAAAAAACGAGCCTGTATCTAGCCAAGAAATCTACGATGACCTCAAGAAAGAAATGGCAATTGACCTTTCTACAGTCTATCGTAACCTCAATATCCTTGAGGAAAACGACCTCTTGCTCAAGACATCTGACCTAGATGGAATTTCCTACTACCAGCTAAAAAAAGACGACCACAAGCACTTTATCACCTGCAGTCACTGCCACAAAAAATATATAATCAAATCTTGTCCAGTCCATGATCTAGAAAAGGAAGTAGCCGCAGAAACAGGCTTCATAATAAACGGCCACAACTTTGAATTTTACGGTATATGTCCTGCCTGCCAAAGAAAAATGAACCAAGCCTAGGATAATCTTTACCTTTTTTCCCTAGGCCTTGCATCAATCAGCCAATTAATAAAGGAAAAAGAAATCATTTGAGTAGGATTTAAACCTACAATATTAGGAATTGTTAAAAATTTAAAATACAGTTGTTTGAACTTTTCGAACTACTTAAAAATTTACATTATTTAAGGAAATATCTTCTTATTTAATATTTGAAATCATACCAAATATTTTTGTAGTTCATTTCTTTATTAAAACACAAAAAGAGCTAAAACCACACTTGTGGTTGATAGCTCTTTTTCACTCATACATATTTTTTATATGTCCAATATCAATTGCAAGGACAATTAGCTCATCATCTCTAATGTCACAAATTACCCTGTAGGCACCAATCCTGTATCGCCAAAGTCGCTTATATTCACCAACTAAGGCCTTGCCAAATCTTCGGGGATTTTCTAAACCATCAAGTTTGGCTTTCATATCCTTAGCGAGCATGAGGCCAAGATGTTTGTCCATTTCCTTAATTTTTTTCCTAACATTTTCTGAAACAACTAGCCTATAAGTCATTTTCTAATTCCAAAATTAAATCATCTATAGAATAGGTTATAGGTTTTTTTTCAAAATCTTTCAAAGCCTTGATCCCTGTATCGTAATCAAACTCATCTTCAATTTGATTTGCAAGAGCTGATTTAAAAAGTTCGGATAATGATTTACCAGTATGTCTAGAATATGTTCTAAACAAGTTATTTTCTTCCTCATTTAGTCTAAGTGATACAACGCTCATAAAAACCTCCAGTTCTTGTTTACATTGTACTACATTTGTAGAAAAATTCAATATTTATGCAAAAATATTTGGCACGTCCTCAGGGAATCGAACCCTGGTCTTGGGCTTCGGACACCCTTGTTTTGCCACTAAACTAAGGACGCTTGATTGTGATGTTGGTGTAGGAGATTGGGTCTAAAAACCTTAGGGGCAAGAAGGTGTTGCCGAGACCTGCTGATACGTAAATCTGACTTTGCTTATACTCATAAAGTCCCATGTCGTAGTCTGGAAAATATCCTTCTCCTGGGGCTATTAGTCCTCCTATGAAGGGTGCTCTCACTTGGCCACCATGGGTGTGGCCTGAAAAAATTATATCCATCCTTGGGTCGTAATTTTCCCTAATTCTTTTTGAAAAATGTGCCAAAATTAGGTTTAGGCTTGCCTCTGGCTTGAAATTACTTAGGTCCACCCCCCAATATGGGACTCCGTATACATAGACTTTGTTGTCCCTTATTTGCAAAAATTCGCCTTCATTGTCTAGTTTACTGATGGATAAATCTTTTATTAGCTCATAGAAAATGGTAGATTCTTCTGAAGCTTCCTCGTGGTTGCCGGATACAAAATAGGTTTTTATCCCAAGTTTTGATAGTCTTTTGAGGAAGTACATGGTTCTTTCGATTTTGCTTGGAGTCGGATAATCGATCATATCCCCTGTTAGAAAAATCAAATCAGGGTTAAAGGCCTTGATATTATCGAGAACTTCATCCAAATTACTAAGTACATTTGAATGTAGGTCTGATATATGTGTTATTTTTAGGTCGGTTTTGACCTTGGAATTTTTTATGGTGACCTTTTTCTCCACGCCAACAAAGGCCTGGTCGTGAAGGTATTTGCCTGTCAAAACCATTGTGGCAAGAACAAGTCCTGCCACAAGTTTTTTATTTTTCATCTAGGTCTCCTAGGTAAAGGTCACTCGCCATGTCGGAGGCAATCTTAAAGCCAAGTCTTGGCGAAAAGCTCCTTCCGGTCACATCTGGGCCGTCAACAGCAGTAGAGCGCTTAAATTGAGATTGGGTAAAGCGTTTAAAATATGATTTAAGCCACTTTTTGATTGTCCCCTCATCGTAGCTATCACCAAAGGCGTAGGTCGCTTCGATTAGGATTTGCCTTGCGCTCTTGTGGTAGGTCAAATGTTGGTAGATGAAAAAGTCCAAAAGTTCGTAAGGGCCGATTATATCCTCAGTTTTTTGGGTAATTTCTCCTGCCTTTTCGCTAACAAGCTCTGGTGAAATTGGTGTTGCCAAGATATCTGTCAAAACTTTTTTCAACTTATCATTGTCTGTAAAATGGGCGTAAGACTTAATTAGATACCTTAATTCAGTCTTCATCAAGGTCGCATTTAGGCCGTAAGATGCCATGTGATCACCATTGAAGGTGGCAAAACCCTGCATATTTTCAGATAGGTCACCAGTTCCTATAACAAGGCCCCCACCCATGTTCGAAAGGTCAAAGAGGACTTGGGTCCTCATCCTTGCCTGAGCATTTTCGTAGGCAAGATCAGCAGTTTTTCCATCATGGCCTATGTCATGCAAATGGGCTGTGACAGACTTTGAAATATTTATTTCCTTAAGGTCGATTCCAAATGCTTGGCAAAGCAAATATGCATTTGACTTGGTCCTGTCGCTTGTGCCAAAGGCCGGCATGGTGTAGGCACCAATTTTTTCCTTGTCAAAACCTGCCATCTCATAAGCCTTTGTGATAGCTAGGAGGACTGCAGTCGAGTCGACCCCACCAGATACTCCTAGATAAACCCTGTCAGTTCCTACAGCCTTCATCCTTTGTAAAAGACCTAGGGCTTGAATTTCAAGTGCATCTTCCATATATTCCTTAGAATATTCTGCCTTTGGCAAGTATGGGAATTTCTCCACATGGTAAGGTTCATCGGTAAAGATATTGAAATTTTCAGTCCATTCTTCATTATATATTTCTATAGAAAATACTTGGGTGTCTCCATCTAGGATTTGACCATTTTTTGCGAGGTAAGATTCGCCTGTGTAAACCATGTCTGTGGACGATTCGCCTAAGCCTGCTCCTGTGTGGACATAAATCACATCCTTTGATAGAAATTCAATATTTTTGCGGATTTTACCACCAGTGAAAATATTTCTAGCAACTGCTGATGGATTTAGGATAATATCTGGACCCATTTCCTTTAATTTTAATGATTTTGGAATGGTCATTTCCTCGTCTTCACCTATGGTGATTCCGATTTTTAGACCTGAAATAATATTTACTAAAGGTTCTTCATCCAATCTATAATCAAGGACCTTAAATTCTCCTCTTGGCTCAGATTCGAAAATTGTTTTTTCGTAAGGCTTTAAATTTTCCTTGCTGACAAGACCCATAAGTTCGCCGGATTTTATAAGGGCCATGGCATTATATAGACCAAATTCAGTCCTTATTGGAAGACCTATTGTGAAGGCTAGGTCAAATTTTTCGCTAAAGGCGATTAAATCTTTGAGGCCATCTTCTGCTGATTTTAGCAAATCTTCCTCTAAATAGGCGTCATAAAGACTTGCCCCTGTAAGGCAGAGTTCTGGTAAGGATAGGATATTTACCTTTTCTTCCTCAGATTTTTTGATTAATTCTTTTATTTTCTTAAGATTTTCTGGCACATTTCCCAAAGAAACTGGAAAAGATGCAGATTTTATTTTTATATTTCTTTTCATTTTATCACCTAATCTTATTTTACCCCTTCTAGATAAAAAAAAGAGGACCCTAATGGGTCCTGCTCTCTAAATTTAAAATGGAAATTTTATAGGTTTTTGATTTCTTCAATTAGGATTGGTAAGACTTCGGTAAAGTCGCCAACTATACCATAATCGCAATTTTTGAAAAATTGTGCTCCCTCATCGTTATTAATAACTACAACTTTTCTCGCAGCTTCGATGCCCTTTAAGTGTTGGAGAGCACCAGAAATGCCTATGCCAAAATATAGCTCTCCTGCAAATTTCTTGCCACTAACGCCAATATAGTGGTCATCAGAAACATAGTGCCTAACTTGGGCGGCAGGTCTTGATGCACCGAGTACTGATCCTGTAAGTTTAGCCAATTCTTTGACCATTTCTAGGTTTTGTTTATCTCCTAGACCCATACCTACAGCCACAACCCTCTCGCAAGAATCAACAGGGCCTTCTAGGTCAACTGGATCTTTCTTAAGCTTAATCCCATCAGCAAGAAGGGCAGCCACAACATTCTTAACAGCCTTTCTAACATCTCCAACAAAGACTTCCTTCTTCCTTTCTTCAACCTTAACAGGTTCTTTTTTAACGGCGTCTTCTGCCTTTGTAGCCTTCTTCACTTCTTTTTTATCTAAAATATAGGTTGCAATCATTTCCTTCATAAGGTCACTTGAACCATCATAGATTTGGCAAACCTTGGCATCCCTGTAGAGTGTTTCAAGGTCAGTAGCTTGTGAAGAAATGCCACCACACATATCAAGGGCCTTGGAAGTTAAATCTTCTGCTAGCCTTGAAGCAAAAAGTTTGGCCATGGAAGTATCCTTGCCATAAAATTCTGCCTTAGCATCCATTTTTAAAGCCGCATCCCTAACCATCATCTGTGCTGCCTTAAGATCTGTTGCCATAGAAGCGAGAATTGGACGGTTGACCTTAGCAGCCTTACGAGCTTTGAAACTCTTTAGACCACTTTGCAAATAAGCTTGACTCGCCTCACAACTAGCATCACCAAGACCTAGGGCAAGGGCAGCTGTTGCAAGGTTACTTGCCTCAAAAATTTCTTCCATATAAGTTACACCCTTGTTCAATTCACCAAGTAAATTTTCCTTAGGAACCCTTGCATCCTTTAAAATCAAATCTCCAGTGATAGCTGATCTTGAACCTAAGTTGTCATAGGTTTTTGAAAAAGAAAGTCCTGGGCAATCCTTATCCAAGATAAAAAGTGAAAGACCATTTTCCTTATCTCTTGGATTTGTAAGGGCTGTTATTAGGTAATAATTTGCTAGACGGGCGTTGGTTACAAGGATTTTCTTGCCGTTAAGTAGGAAATAATCGCCCTCATCTGTGGCAGTAGTCTTTATTTCCTCATCTTCCTCATAGTGGCCAAGACCTGCTAGATTTTTCCCATCTAAAAATAGCTTTAAATATTTTTCCTTTTGTTTGTCATTACCAAAGGCATTTATAGGCCAAGTCGCTAGGGATGTGTGGGCTATGACAAGGCTTGCAAGCCCAGAATTAATCCTTGCTAATTCTTCGATGGCTATGGCGTAATTTTCAAAACTTAAACCAGCTCCTCCAAATTTTTCCTCAAAAGGGATGGATAAAAGACCAGCTTCTCCAATTTCTTTTAGAACTTCTTTTGGGAAAGCCTCCTGCATATAGCTAGCGAGGGGTCTAAGCTTTTCTTCAGAAAAATCTCTAACGAATTTTCTAAAATCTTTTGTATCTTTTGCTAATTTGTATGTCATATCTTCTCCTATAATTTATTATGCTTATACATAACTGATACCCCTTATCATTTTCCTAAAACATTTTCATAAACTTTTTTGAATTTAGATAATTATTTAACATCCTCTAAAAAACAGGTATAGTTAAGGTAGAAAAAATTTTTAACAAGGAGAAAATATGCACAATATAATAGAAGTACTAGATAATATATATTGGGTGGGTGTTAATGACCGTAGGATTGACAGGTTTGAGAATATGTTTGAAGTTCCAAACGGTGTTTCTTACAACGCTTACGTTATCAAAGATGAAAAAAATGCCCTAATGGATTCTGTTGAAGGAGCTTTCACAAGACAATATCTCGAAAATGTTAAAGCAGCCCTTAACGGAGATAATCTTGACTACATAGTCGTTTCCCACATGGAACCTGACCACTGCAGAAATATTGATTTCATCTTAAATGAATATCCAAATTGTAAATTTGTCGGCAATGCTAAGACTCACAAATTTTTTGAACAATTCTACGATGACAAATATGCTGACAGATATATAGAAATCAAAGAAGGCGATGAAATCAACCTCGGCAAGAGGAACCTAAAATTTGTCTTTGCTCCAATGGTTCACTGGCCAGAAGTATTTATGACCTACGAAACAACAGAAGGTCTCTTCTTCTCTGCTGACGCTTTTGGCTCTTTTAACGCTATCGCTGGTAATATCGAAGCAAGCAAGGTTATCCACAAGGGTGACTGGCTAGAACAAGCTAGACGTTATTATATCAATATAGTTGGTAAACAAGGTAAGATGGTTCAAAACCTCTTCAAAAAGGTAGCAGACCTTAAAATCAATGCCATCCTCCCACTTCATGGCCCTGTTTACAAGGATCCTGAATCTATTAGCTTTATCCTTGAAAAATACGGACGTTGGGCAGGTTTCAAACCAGAACAAAAGGGTGTAGTTATTGTCTACGCATCAATGTACGGTGACACAGAACAAGCAAGCGACATCCTCGCAAACTACCTAGCCCAAGAAGGCGTTGAAGATATCGCTCTATATGACATATCTGACTGGGATTATTCTTATCCAATCGCTGATTGCCACAGATTTACCCATCAAGTCTTTGCCCCAATCAACTACAACGCAGGCCTCTACTACAAGATGGATGCCTTCCTAAGAGAATTAGTTGGCACAGGCTACCAAAATAGAACAGTTTCCTTCCTAAACAACTGGTCTTGGGGTGGAAAATCTCTAGAAATTTCACAAGAAATCCTAGAGCCTGCTAAATGCAACTACATCGGCGACGTTGTAAAAATCAACTCAGGCGTAAAAGAACCTCAAGTTGAAGAATTAAAAGCCCTTGCAAAAATAATTGCAGAAGATTTAAAAAATACAGAAATCTAATAAAAAATTAAGCTCGAAGCGAAAACTTCGAGCCTTTTTTTGCTTTTAAGGGTCGGTTAATATACTCAACCTCCCTCCATATTTCTCTCATACATAGGGAAGGTTTTTAAAAATAAATTAATTATCAAAATCAATTTCCCCTATATATAAAGAAGGTTTTTTAAAATTTTTTAGTTAGGCAAGCTTTATTTTAAAATTTTACAAAAAAGATATCATTAGGTAAGAATTTTTTCTGCTTACATATAATTTCACAACTTATAAGTCTTAGCCTAAAATCTTTTTAATTAGCCTCAATTTTTGCTCGCTATAAGGTGGGTACCTCAAAAAATTGTCAAAAAATCTGGCTTTTACCATTGATTTCCTGTTAGAAAAATTCATAAAACCAAAGTAGCCATGGTAGCCACCCTGGCCAGAATTACCAACACCACCAAACTCCAACCTAGGGTTTGTAACCTGCATCAAACAATCGTTAATCGCCCCGTTGCCATATTCCATTTCCCTGATGATTTTCTCTTCGATTTTCCTATCAGAAGTAAAGGTATAAAAAGCAAGTGGCTTGGGCATTTTCTTAATTTTTCTTAAAATCTCATCTAACTTATCATAGGCAATAATCGGAATAATCGGCCCAAAAATTTCCTCACCCATAACAGGATCATCAAAATCCACCCCATCCATGATTGTTGGGGCAATTTTTAAGATTTCTTTATCAAAGTCACCACCAAAAACAACTTTATCTTCGTCGATAAGGCTCAAGAGCCTGTTAAAATGGTGGGAATTTATAATCCTTGGCAAATCTTCATTGCTAAGAGGATTTTCCCCATAAAAGCCCCTTATCTTGGCCTTTAATTCTGAAATTAAGTCGTCTTTTATAGCCTTATCCACGATGAGAAAATCTGGAGCGATGCAAGTTTGACCAGCATTTACTGTCTTTGCCCAGGCAATTTTTTTCGCTGCCATTTTTATGTCGGCGGTTTTTTCAACTAGGCAAGGACTCTTGCCCCCAAGTTCAAAGGTGACCTTGCTAAGGTGAGGGGCTTGGGCTGCCATAATTTTTTTGGCAACACCTGGCCCACCGGTGTAAAAAACGTGGTCGTAGGCCTGGCTTATAAGCTCATCGTAATCAAGTTTTGCATTATCGAGATGGATAAGATACTCCTCCCTAAAATTATCCCAGATAATATTTGCGATTACCTTACTTGTCGCAGTTGACTTAGAAGAGGTTTTCAAAATTATGGTGTTGCCAGCAGCAATGGCTCCAACAACCGGCCCTAAACTTAGATTAAAGGGATAATTCCAAGGGGAAATTATTAAAGTAACTCCAAGGGGTTCGTAAACATAAAAACTCTTCGCCGGAAAAGTTGTTAAAGATTTTCCAACCTTCACTTTTTTCATCCAGCTTTTAAGGTTTTTTATTGCATAATCAATCTCTTCAATAACAAAAGAATATTCTGTAATATAGGATTCAAAATTTGACTTGCCAAGATCGACTTCAAGAGCAGTAAGAATTTCCTCCTCGTGATTAACAATAGCCTTCCTCAGCTTTTTAAGCATCTTAAGCCTAAAATCATAAGATTTTGTATTATTCTCAAGAAAAAATTCCCTTTGATTTTTTATAACATTTTCAAGATCCATATTAATCCTTTCAATTTCACGGCTAGTATTTAACTAAATATGTTCTATTCATTTTAATCCTTCAAAACGTCTTTTTCCATCCTTATACAAAGGCCTATCATTCCTAAAACCAAGGGAAAGAAGATAATAAACAAGCCAATTAAGGGATCAAAGAGCTTAAAGACTTCCCCTAAGATCATTGTGAAAAATGTAAGGCATTTACCGAAGATTCCGAATTTTACACTAGACCTATACCAATAGGCATTTCCATTAATCCAATTTGCTTGGCTTTTAACGAGCCTAGGAAGAAGGTAGTGGGATACGCCCCCATACTTATATGAAGATAAGCTTTCTCTTCCGCTTTTAAATTCCTCCCTGACTTCCTCTGGTGGATAGGGTTTGGGATTTTTTAAAAGATGGTAATTTACGATAATAATTAAAATATGTACTCCTAAAAATATTAGATATATCTTATTGTCCATAAAAAACTCCTACAATTCTGCTTTTTAAATTTTATATAATTTTAAAATCTCGCCATTTTAATAAATTTGGCGTATATAAATCAAGATTGGCAAGATTATAAAATATCACCAACCATCTTATAGATTAATTTTTTCCATCGCAAGGTCTTAAAAACCCACCATCATTATATAAATTATTACAAAAGCTAGTCCTTACATTGAGCTTTACAATATTTCAATAACAAGCTTGTTTGCCTTAGTCTCTTTCATCTGTAATTATATGTTCTATGCCCTTATGGTCACTCTTAAGATATTCTTTCATAAAAGTCGGATAGGCCTTGTACTTTTCAAGTTTATCGATTGGTAGCCAGTGCATAGACTCTTTTAGGCCGCCCTTAGTAAGGCTATGGCTATTAAGATTTTTATTGCCCTTAGGCTTCATCATGTAATAAAAGGAAATCTCATGGCAAAGACTTCCCTCTAGGTCAGAAGTCCCAATAAAAATATTCTCGTGAATTATAGCCAAATAATCCACCTCATATTGGACTCCAGTTTCTTCGAAGGCTTCCCTTTTTACGGCTTCTTCAGAACTTTCTCCCAAATGGACTCCGCCACCTATGGAATAGTAATAATCATCGACCTCATTTCCTGCAAACAAAACGCAATCATCTTCAACTATAATTGCAGCTGCTCTGTATCTAAACCACTTATCACCTTTACTAAATCCACAATCTTGATCCATCTCTTCTCCCTTAAAATAAATCTCCCACAAAACAAAAATGACCCCTCTGGGTCAAGATTGTATTTTTTCATATTTTTTAATTTCTTATATAAATATAAAACAAATTATAAAATGGTTCGTAAAACAATTTACAAAATGATTTTGTTTTCAAATATTTTTACAAACCCTATTTAACAATTGTTTTTAGTTTCAGGATAGCTTTGCAATCATTTTTAAAACTTATCCACAAATACTAGGAATATTTTCCGTAAATTGAGCTCACCAATCCGTTTTTACCAAAAATCTTTTTTTAGACTAAGCCCGGTTATCGGTTGAACTTTCTGCTTATTTTTGTTAAAAAAATAAGGACAAGGCTATAGTGTCAGCTGAACTTTCTGCTCATTTTCTTCCAGAAAATGAGGACAAGTTCGTGCCTCCACATAAGTATTTCCATAATTTTCCTTACGGAAAATTAGGACAAGGCTATAGCTTCGATTTCTATTACTGCGCCTTTTGGAATATTTGCTACTTCTAGGGCAGATCTGGCTGGTTTGTGGTCGCCGAAAAATTCTTCGTAGACTTCATTAAAGGCAGCAAAGTCGTTTACGTCATCTAGGAAGACATTGCATTTTACAATTTTATCAATAGATGAGCCTCCCTCTTCTACTATGGCCTTGATATTTTCGAGGGCTCTTTTGGTTGCCTTTCTAATATCCATTTCTAACTCGCCAGTTTCTGGGTCGAGTGGAAGTTGACCTGAAGTAAAGATTAAATTATCTGTAGCTATTCCTTGAGAATAAGCACCTACAGCTGCAGGCGCTTTTTTAGTTTGGATTACTTTCATTTTTCCTCCTAAGAGATTTTTAAAAATTCTTCTAAAGTTAAGTTGTTGTCGTACATTTCCTTAGCATTTTCAACACCGACAAATCTGTAGTGCCAAGCTTGAGCCTTGTGGTGAGTTTTATTTTCCTTACCCTTTGGATATCTCTCAATAAAGCCGTATTTATAAGCATTTTCAGCTAGCCACTTATACTCAGCAGTAGCTTCAAATTTGTCATTGTATTTTGTGCCCTCTGTAAAAAAGTCAAAGGCTGTACCAGTTTGGTGCTCGCTTGTTCCAGCTACTTCTGCATCAACTTCACCAGCATCGTGCATCTTGCCTTCAAGTTCATAACCCCTATAGTCAGACGCTATTCTAAGGTCAAGTCCTGCCCTTGCCATATCTTGGCGCATAGTTTCAAAGGCACGCCTAGCAGTCTTATCAACACCTGGATCAAAATTTGCTGGTAGTGGATATGCTTCGCTTACATAAACTAAACCGTTTACGACCTTGATATCTTCACCTGCTTCAGGCTTTGAAAGCCCATACTTGTTCACATAGTAATAAGAATCATCAATCTTAACCTTAGCAAAACCATTTTCACAGCCATAGAAGCCAAGGTATTGACCTTCTTTTACAAATTTATCAGTTTTTGAGTAATCATTTGGAAACTGATAAGCATATTGGGTCTGGAGGCACTTAACATATTGAATCAATTCATCCTGGTAAGCGCTATCCTCAATCTTAAGCTCATCTTTTATTTTTATATTATTAAAACCAATTTCAGTAGCCACATGAACATCAGATGTGCTTGTCTTTTCTTGTCTATTTTCATTTGACATTAATTCGCCAGATGCAATCCTGTATTCACTTGGTCTTCTGATTTGGTAATTATCCTCTTTTTGTAAGGCAAACTTAGCAGTTGTAAGAGTCAAAACTACTCCTATACCCAGTAATACTGCCTTTCTTGTTTTTTTTCTTGCTTCTCTTCTCTTACGTCTCTTAAGCTCTCTGATACCTTTGTTTGACATATTTATTCCTCTATTTATTTCAATATTTTAGTTAAGTCTAAGGGACCGCAATATCTTGCATAAATATTAAATATATTTCAATTTCCTACTATAGTTCGATATTACATTTCGTTATCATTATTATAGCACGAATTTAATAAAAATAATAGGGCTAAATGCGTATTTTTTGAAGAAAAAATCAAAAAATACGACTTTTTTGTCGGATTTTCATGAATTTTAGATTTATTTTGACTAAATCTTAAAAAGATTTTTGAAAAAGTCTATAAAACTTGCTTTTCTAGGGTCTTTTTTATTCGACTGGACCCTAATTGTTTTATAATTATTTTTTATTTCATTTTCCTCTATGGTTAGCTTTGCTCTCTCATATTTTTCGATAGCATTTTTCATTAATACTTCTTGAGCATTAAAATTCTTCTTATTTTCGACAGGGAGATATTCTCCATTAGGATAGAGTTTTCTGATTTTAACATCGTCTGCAAACATTATATCCATAAAGTTTAGTATATATTTTTTTACCTCAGAATCTTCTATTGGCACAGCCACTTCCACCCTATTTCTAATGTTTCTTGTCATGAAATCTGCCGAAGAAATATAAACTTTTGGGTTATCTCTACCAAATTGGTAGACCCTATGGTGTTCGAGGAACCTGCCGACAATTTGGTAAATTTCAATATTTTCTGTCTCTCCTTCAACACCTGGCAATATACAAGTAATTCCCCTTACCATCATTTTTATTTCAACGCCTGCCTTAGAAGCGGCAACTAAAAGGTCGATTAAGCCCCTATCAGAGATGGAATTCATCTTCAATCTAATATAAGCATCTTCCCCTCTTTTAGCCTTCTTAATTTCTTTTTTGATCAATTTTTCAAGACCTTCAGGCATTGACTTTGGCGAAACCATCAGCTTTTCATATTCGCCATCAAGGTTGCCTATCATGATGTTGTCAAACAAATCTTTGGCATCTTGACCAATGACCATGTCGCCAGTCATGAAGGAAAAGTCTGTGTAGAGTTTGGCTGTTTTTTCGTTGTAGTTACCTGTTGCGATTTGGGTAATATATGAAACTTCATCATCAATAAACCTGGTAATCAAACAAACCTTAGAATGGCATTTATAATGATCAAAGCCATAAATAATATTGCAGCCTGCATCTTCAAGCCTTGACGACCACAAAATATTATTATCTTCGTCAAATCTCGCCCTAAGCTCCATCAAAACTACAACTTCTTTGCCATTTTCACTAGCCTTAATCAAGCTTTTTGCTATTTCTGAATCCTTGGCTATCCTATAAAGGGTAATCTTTATAGATGCCACATTTGGGTCTGTGGCTGCCTCATCAAGAAGCCTAATTAATGGGTCCATGGATTCATAAGGGTAGGATAAAATTATATCCTTCTCTAGGACTTGGTCAATCATTGACCTGTTTGCATCAACCATGGCAGAAGGTTGTGGGCTGAAATTTTCATAGGAAAGGTCGCTTTTCACCTTGCTTGGTAGCTTAGAAATAAAGTCAAAAATAAAACCCAGCTGCAAAGGAGTTTTTGTAGTAAAAATTGACTTGTCGTTTAATTCAAAATTCTTGCATAAAAATTCCTTATCTTCAATGTCAAGAGGACTATCGACCTCAAGTCTAACTGGCTTTAGCCTCTTCCTTTTTTTTAGCTTGCCCTTCATATAGGTCCTAAAATCTTCCTCAACATCATAATCATCATCATCATAAGAAATATCAGCATTTCTTGTAAGGCTCATAACGAAGAAGTTTTGCACTTTGTATCCCTCAAAAAGTTCTGCCCCAAATTCCTTGATTATATCTTCAAGGAGGACGTAGGTCCTATCGGCTACCATAACCCACCTATTTAGCCTTTCTGGTAGGTAAATTATGCCAATTATTTCCTTTTGTTTTGACGATTTTGATTTTTTCTTAACCAAGTCAAAGACCACAGACATGCTTAGATTTGCAAGTCTTGGCAAGGGGTGAACCCTGTCGATTATTTGAAAAGATAAAATCGGTTCGATTTTTGTGTCAAAGTATGCCTGGCAAAAGTCTTTTGATTTCTTATCTAGGTCTGAGAATTTTTGTATATTTATACCAACATCTGCCAAGTCATTTACAAGGTCAAAATATATTTGATCCTTTTTTTCATACATTGGACCAAGCTTAGTTAAACAAGCGTCGATTTGTTCACTAGCGCTCATGCCAGACTTCTTGTCAATTGGTTGCTTTTTAAGCTTGGATAAGTCAGTTAAAGACCCAATCCTCACCATAAAAAACTCCTCTAAGTTGGTATCATAAATAGATAAAAACTTGAGCCTTTCAAGGACTGGAACTGTATTATCCATAGCCTCTTCAATAACTCTCTTGTTAAATTCTAGCCAAGATAATTCTCTATTTTGCGTATAATTTTTCATGCCTATTTCCTTCCTAAAAGCTTGCTATAGACATATCCTTCCCTAACTCCAGTTTGACTAACATTTATTGTTTCAACTGAGAAAAATTTGCATATCTTATCCATAATTACCATACCAGGCAAAAGAGTGTGGATTCTATCTGGCTTGATATCAAGGATTAGGTGCATTTTTTTCTTATCGCTCTTTTTAATAATGTCCTTAACCATTTTGTTAAAATCTGCTGAGTTCATTGTCCTTACGTCATCCCCAAGGTCATAGTATTCCCTATAAACCATGAGGGCTGCACGGGCAGAACCTCCAACAGCTGATAAAACCTTGAATTCTTCCCTATACATATAGGCATCATCGAAAAGTTGGACTACACGTTTTTCGATTTCCTTCCTGCTTAATTTATCCACAAAAAGTCCATCAACATAATCGTTAAAAGCTGATAGAGAGCCAATTGAGAGGGAAGTTGACTTGATAACCTTGCCCTGATCGATAAGGACAACCTCAGTCGAACCACCACCGATATCGCAAAGAACTCCCTCTTTCACATCAGTAGAAACAGCCGCACCAACAAAGGCAAGCTGGGCCTCTTCCTCACCGGATAAAATTTCTATTTCAAGACCAAGGTCCTCTTTAATTAGCGATAATATCTCCGACCTATTAGCCACATCCCTGACAGTCGCAGTCGCAAAGGGGTGAACTTCGTCAATATCATCAAAGTTATCGACAACTGCCTTAAACTTTGCCAAAGTTGAATGAAGCCTCTTAATCCCCTTTTCTGAAAGCCTGCCACCCTTCACATAAGATTTTAGAGAAACCTGGTCTTTTTCAGAAAATAAATTCACAGCCTCCCCATTTTTTTCCTTGTAAACAGACAGTCTAACTGTGTTTGAACCGATATCCATAATTGCGTAAATCATCTTATAAACCTCCTATAAAGGTCAACTTGTAGTCAACTTCCATTATCTTTTTGATTAAAGCAGAAGTTTCTTGACTTTCTTTGGTCATAAATATATTTACCCCATTTGCCCCATCATCCGTCTTGATATTATCAGCTAGAAAAACTGCTGGATCAATAATATTAGCCTTGTAATCAAGCCTTTTACTGATCTCTCCCTTTATAATAGGATAGTGGGTACAGGCTAGGATAATATTGGCAAGTTTCTTTTCATTAGCGATGGATAAATATTCATCTAATGCGCCATTAAGTGTCGTACCTTCCAAAACACCACCCTCAATCAAATTCACCAAGTCAATCGCCTTTGACTCATAAACTGTGCAAGGCTTTTTAGACTCCAGTGTAGATTTGTAAAAGTGACTCTCCATAGTTGCCTTGGTGCCAAGGGCTAGATAATCGCCATCATATTCCATAGCTGCCTCTATCGCCATATCAGCAATAGTAATAAATTTCTTTTTAAATTTCTCCCTCAAATAATCCTTGCAAGTCACAGAAATTGTGTTGCAAGCAATTATGTAATAATCAATGTCGTAGCCTTCCAAGAAATTTACAATGTCAGTTGCAAAGCTTGTAATTTCGGCCTTAGACCTATTTCCATAAGGAACTCTGAGATTGTCTCCAAGATAAAAATAATTTGCCTTATTTTTCTTGGCAAGCTCATTTAAAACAGCAATCCCACCCAGACCCGAATCGAAAATTCCAATATTAGTCATCGATAAGGTCCACCTTTCTCGCAAACTTATAGGAATCCTTTAGGTTTTCAAATGCCCTGTTAAGGCTATCCTCATCCCTAAAAACCCCAAAAATACTAGCACCAGACCCAGAAACCAAGGCCTTAATAGCGCCATTTTTAATCAAATTTTCCTTTACAGGAACCAATTGTGGGAAATCTTTTAGAACCACATCTTCCATCACATTTTCAAAATCACTTACAACTGACCAGTCGCCAGCCTTAAGTCCCTCAGCAATTTTCCCAGTCTTAATGTGGCCAAAAAGCTTAGTATTTTTGTAAACGTGGGCTGAAGAAATATTTGTCCCATCATTTACCAACAAAACTTTAAGCGGAGTCTTAATCCTAAAAGGCTCGAGAATTTCCCCAATCCCAGTCGCACGGGCAGCCCTATCAAGGAAGAAAAATGGGATATCTGCACCCAATTTCGCCCCAAGATCCATCAGCTGCTTGGTTGTAAGAGATAGGCCCCACATTTCGTTAAGAGCCTTCATAGTCTCCGCGCAATTAGTTGAACCTCCTGCCAGACCTGCAGCAACAGGAATATTTTTTGTAAGTCTTACCCTAATTCCTGATGCCTTATCACCTGCAAGACTTTTCATAAGGTCGTATGCCTTAAAAATCAAGTTATCTTTGACATCTCCAAGGTCAACATTAGACTCATAAGAAAATTTTCCGTCAGTAGTTTTTTCTATTTCTAATTTATCATAAAGACTAATCCTAGCCATCAAAGTGTCAATATTATGGTAACCATCTGGTCTTTTTGAGATAATATCAAGGCTCAGGTTAATCTTTGCAAAACATTTTTTAATCATAAATACCTCAAAATTATTATATCATATCCCAGCCCAAAACCTAATTTTTTTACTATATGTAAGAAAAATTTTACATAAAATCCAAAAATATATTGACATATTATAGAAAATATAGTATTATTTATTAGTAATCTCATGCGGGATTGGCGGAATTGGCAGACGCGCAAGACTAAGGATCTTGTGACCGATTTTAGGTCGTGGAAGTTCAAATCTTCTATCCCGCACCAGTAAATGTTTATTCAGTATAAAAATTAAAACTAAGCAAAATACAAAAGTCAGAATAATAAATATTCTGTCTTTTTTGTTTAAAAATAATTTTCAAACAAAAAAATATGCTAATGTAGCATTTTTGTTGTAAAAATTAAAGCTTAACAATATCATATATCCTGTATCTCATCATCCCTATCCTTTAGAGCAGTCTTAAATTTGTTTTTTTCATCGTTTACTTCCTTAAATCTCTCATAAGGCACATAAGACTTTAATTCCTCCATGGACTTTTCTTCAAGCTTAGAAGCCAATCCTCATCCACACCTAATTTTACAAAATCTACCTTTTTCATTCTGTCTCCTTCATAAACATTTTTACCTTGGTTAGCTCCAACATATATGTCTTGTTCTTTAACGTCTCCAATACAAAAAAGACTATAAAAAAAGACGGTATAAAACCGCCTTAATTACCTATTAAATTGTTAACATTATTGTATTTATCAATATATAAAGTATAATGATATTAACAAGTAGGGTTTCCTCGCTCATTAAAAGACTTTTTAGAGTAATCTAATAAGTTTGGTGGGGAACCCCTACTTTTTCTTTTTAAATATACCTATAAATTCACCTTTTCTAGTAATCATTATTTTATCAATAAAACCTAATCTTTTATTATTGAAAATCCTCAAAAGTTCATTATTTAATATCTCATCAGTATAAGAATCAATTTGTATATCTAAAATAACATTATTAGTTTGTTTTTTCGCTTTTTTAATAGCATTAGATAAAGTACTATTCCCATGATTGTTGATTGTTTTCAAATCCCATTTTTCTTCATTCCATATATAATCAGGAGTGTTAATATTTTTGGGTAAGACAACTCTAGGATGCAATCCTAAATCTCCACCAAGTTCATTAACTATCCACTTAGCATAATCTAACTCGTGTTTATTATGGTCTAGTATAACCTTTTTTCCATCAACCTTTAAAATTTCACTATTTACTATAACCTCATTCAATTCTGAAAGTTTTTTATTCTTGCTTTTCAATCTATATATTACAGATTTACTAATTTCATAATAGGGTTTATCGAGTGCAGCAAACCATTCTTCATAAGTGATTTCACCAGGCACATAGAAAGTTTTACCATCCTTATCCCTAGCAGTTCTTTCTTCACATAGGGTAAATTCATCATCAAAGTAAGGGACCGTTGTTGACCTACAATAGACATGAAAGGGTGGAGCGGTGATTCCAGCCTGGTAGTCTTCCATAGGGAAGTGCTTGCCATCCATATCTTGGCAAATTTCAGAAGTCCTTGAATCAAGAGTCGCAACTATTTCATATTCTTCTACATCCAGTTCATCAAAGGCCTTTTTCTGAATATAGAAGTGAAAGTAAGCCATGTGTCTTTAGAAACTTGCACGATTTCCTGTTCTCTTTTTGAATAGGAAATGATTCATCACCAGATTGCTTCATCATCGAAATTATCTTTAAAGGCTTTTAGATACCTTTCAATATAAGCTTTATGTTCCATTTGCCTCTCTTCATCCCACTCTCCTCTTTCCTTTAATCTTTTTAAAATTAATATGTTCCTTTTTATATGGAAGTAAAGGGAAATTGCTCCATATTCCCTGCCGTCGATGATAATATTTTTTTTACCTTTTTTATAAATTACATCTACCATATTTTTCCTTTCTAGATCCTATCCAACATAGCTTGGAGCTGATCTGACACCCTTGGACCCCTATACGATTTTCCCCCATCAATTTTTCTAGTATAGTCTGTATTATCCTTTATATTGTTTATATTTATATTATTATCTTTAAAGTCTCCTTGAATACCCTGCTTAAAGTCTGCTTGGTGTGGGTCACTAAGGCTAGTTTTATAGGTCATAAAGTCTGGTTTTATATAGAGCTTGCGTCTTTCAATCATTTTCGTATTGTCTTTGTAATCATAAACTCGTCTTAGGTAGCCATATTTGACTAGGCTTGAAATCCAAGTTGATATGGATACAGTTGATACTCCATAGGTTTTTGCAAAGTAGGCGTTTGTGGCAAAACAATAGCCCTTCTTGTTAGCAAGACTTAGGATATCAGAAAACAAAATTCTCTCAAAGGGCAGAAGTCTCTTATCTAGCCTGACTTCTGCCGGCAATATTGTGTAATATGTCGCTGTCATAAATTCTCCTTTAGCATTAAAGTCTACTTATACATATGATTTTTCATAAAAATATCCCGATTTATGCACAAAAAAATGCAAGATTTAACTTGCACTTTGTTTTCTATAATTTTTCTTCATTTAATATGTAATATTTTTTTAATAAATTAAATTTTTGCATTTATTTCATTTATTATACCATCTTTAGGGGCAAAAAAAGACCCCATCAAGGATGAGGTCGATTTTATTAGATAAATAGGCCAGCGCAGATTACTGATACTACTGTCATTAGTTTGATTAGGATGTTTAGTGATGGACCTGATGTGTCTTTGAATGGGTCTCCTACTGTGTCTCCTACTACTGCTGCCTTGTGGGCATCTGAGCCTTTTCCATTTTCACCGTCTAGGGTTTCAATGTATTTCTTTGCGTTATCCCAAGCTCCACCTGCGTTTGACATGAAGATTGCCATTAGTACGCCTGTTACTAGGGCTCCTGCAAGAAGTCCACCTAGGGATTGTGGGCCAAATACTAGGCCAACAAAGATTGGTACTATAATTGCTAGTACGCCTGGTAGGATCATTTCTTTTAGGGAAGCTGATGTTGAGATTTCAATACATCTTTGATAATCTGGATCGCTTGTTCCTTCTAGTAGACCTGGGTCGTTTCTGAATTGTCTTCTTACTTCTTCAATCATTTGTGTAGCTGCTTTGCCTACTGAGTTCATTGTTAGGGCTGTGAATAGGAATGGTAGCATACCTCCTACGAACATCCCTGCTACTACATGGCTATCTAGAATTGAAATTGATTCTAGGTTTAATGTTTCTGAGTAGGTTACGAATAGGGATAGGGCTGTTAGGGCTGCTGAGCCGATTGCGAAGCCTTTACCTATAGCTGCTGTTGTGTTTCCGATTGAGTCTAGTTCATCTGTGATGTCTCTTACTTCACTTGGTAGGGCTGCCATTTCTGCGATTCCACCTGCGTTGTCTGTAATTGGACCGTAAGCATCTACTGATACTGTTGTAGCTGTTGTTGAAAGCATTCCTACTGCTGATAGAGCTATACCAAATACTCCGTCTGCCCAGTAAGCTGCTATGATGCCTAGGGAGATTAGGATGATTGGGAATACTGCTGATAGCATTCCTGTTGATAGTCCTGCGATGATGTTTGTTGCAACACCTGTTTTTGATTCTTCTGCTATATTTTGTACAAATCTGAATTTATCTGATGTATAGACTTCTGTTAGTAGGCCGATTGCTATACCAACTATGATTCCTGTGATAATTGCAAGGGCTGCTCTTATGTTGCCAAAGTAGGCGAATGATAAGATTACTGCTGCAATAAGGACGATTGCACCTGAGACATAGATTGTCATCATGAGGGCCTTTTGTGGGTCCCTGTGGTTTTTAGATGTGAATAGGAAGCTTGCTACAAGTGATGCAAGGATACCTACTGTTACTAAAAGTAGGGTGAAGTTTAGTCCAGCATCTCCATATGATACAAGGCCTAGGGTAATAGCTGAGATGATTGCTCCGGCATAGGATTCAAATAAGTCTGCTCCCATTCCTGCTACGTCTCCTACGTTATCTCCTACGTTGTCTGCGATTACTGCTGGGTTTCTTGGGTCATCTTCTGGGATGCCTGCTTCTACTTTACCTACAAGGTCAGCTCCAAGGTCGGCAGCTTTTGTGTAGATACCACCACCAACTCTGGCAAATAGGGCAACTGATGAAGCACCGAGTGAGTATCCCATTACTATGGCTGGGTCTCTAAAGATTAAGTAGCAGATTAATAGTCCTGAAAAACCAAGTCCTGTTACTGCATATCCCATTACTGAACCACCTGCAAAGGCAAGTTTTAGGGCAGAATTTGTCCCACCTTCCATAGCTTCATTTGCACACCTAGAGTTTGCTTCTGTAGCTGTTCTCATTCCGATAAAACCAGTTAGCATTGAGAATGCTGAACCTAGGATATAACAAATCATGATTCTAAAGTCTAGGAATATCGAAATTAGGATTGATACGATTACTACGAAGGCAACGATAAATTTATATTCGCTTGCGATAAAGGTCATTGCTCCGTTTTTGATGTATCCTGATATCTCGTGCATTCTTTTTGAACCTTGAGATACAGGAAGGATTCTCTCTTTGATAGTGTAGGCCATTAACACTAGGGCTAATATGGCTACTATAAGAGAAATAATAACAATTAACATAAGTCCTCCTTTATTATTTAATTATAGTTATAACTATACTTTTATATATAAATTATTCATGTTTTAAAGCAAATAAAAAGGGAGCTATGCTCCCTAGATTGCTTATTGAAATTTTTTGTTAATCTTTTTCTTAGTTTTCTTCGTAAGGCAATAGGGCTACTTGTCTAGCTCTTTTGATTGCTCTAGTTATTTCTCTTTGATGTTTTGCATTAAGACCTGTAACTCTTCTTGGAAGAATCTTACCTCTGTCAGTAACAAATCTTTTAAGAGTTTCAATGTCTTTATAGTCTATTACCTTTGATGGGTCTTTAACAAATGGATCAACCTTTTTTCTTGGTTTAAATCTTCTTGCCATTGTAATTCCTTTCTTTTATATTTTTCTAGAATGGAATTCTGCCATCGTCTTGGATTTCAGTAAAATCATCATCAAAAAAATCATCATTGGTGCTTGGTGCACTTGGTTGGTTATTTTGATATTGGTTTGTTTGAGAATAGGAATTTTGATATACGTCTTGGTTATCACCAGGATTTGAGCTATGAGCTTGTCTTTCTGACCTAGCTCCTAAAAACTCAACATTGTCTGCGACAACATCTGTTGTATAAACTGTTTTGCCTGTTTCTCTATCTTGGTAGCTTCCTGTTTGAATCCTACCTTCTACTGCGCATTGACTTCCTTTAAAGAGGTATCTAGAGGCATTTTCTGCCTGCTTACCCCAAACAGTTATCCTTGGAAAATCTGCTGTTGGACGATTAGCTGCTTCCGCTTCTTCTCTTTTTTCTCGACTTAGTCTTTTGTCTATCGCTAATGTGAATGTACATACCGCTTGGTTTCCTTGGGTATATCTTAACTCAGGATCCCTAACTAGGCGTCCTATTAGTATTACTTTATTCATATTAGTCCTCTTTTCTTATAACCATGTATCTAAGAACGAAATCTGAAAGTCTTAATCTTCTTTCAAATTCTTTGATATGATCTGGGTCTGACTTGAAGTCTACGATATAGTAATAACCTTCTTTAAGATCAGCGATCTCATAAGCAAGTCTTCTCTTTCCCCAGTCATCAACTGATACAACTTCGCCGTTTTCTTCGATATGACCTTTAAATCTATCTAGAAGAGCATTTCTGTCAGCATCAGCTAATTCAGTCTTGAAAATCAATACTGCTTCGTAATTATTCATATTTTTCACCTCCCTGTGGACTATTGACCCCGTTTATACTACGGAGTAGAGATTACCTATTGATAATACTCGAATTATGCACAAATGTCAAACTCAATTAACCTTTATGATAATTTTTTTAAATATGGGTATATAAGAAAAGAGAAAAAACTTAAGGAGGTTTTATGAAATTATTAGAAGGTAAAGTCGCTGTTGTGACTGGTTCATCTAGGGGAATTGGTTTTGCTGTTGCAGAAAAATTTCTAGATAATGGCGCTAAAGTAGCCATCCTAGGCTCTAGAGAAGAATCAGCCAACAAGGCTATTGATAAACTTAAAGAAAAATATGACTCTTCCCTATTTAAGGGTTACTGGCCAAGACTAACTGACGAAGTTAGTGTGAAAGAATTTGTAGGAGAAGTTATAAAAGACTTTGGCAAGGTTGATATCCTTGTAAATTGTGCTGGTATTTCTGATAATATCCCAAGTATAGATGCTGACCTTGCACATTTTGCAAAAGTTATGGATATAAATGTCAACGGCACCTACAATATGATTCACAATTTTCTCCCACATTTTCTTGAAAGAAAGTCTGGATCTATTATTAACTTTTCATCTATGGTGTCTAAAAATGGTCAACCAACAGGTGTTGCCTACCCAACTAGCAAGTTTGCTATAAATGGTCTTACAGTATCTCTAGCCAGAGAACTCGGCCCATCAGGCATCAGAGTTAATGCAGTAGGTCCTGGCGTAACCAACACTGATATGGTCAAAGTTTTGCCTAAAGAGCAAATCGAACCTGTCAAACAAATGATTCCTCTAAAGAGGATTGGCGAACCAGAAGATGTTGCCAAGGCAGTTTTATTCCTAGCAAGCGACCTTGCAAGCTATGTTTCAGGAGAAATCCTCTACTGCGATGGCGCTACCTTTATGTAGGATTTAATTAAATAAAAAACAACCCCAATGGTTCTTTGCCGGAAGTCCAGCAGAAAGTCCATTCCAATAGGGGTTGTTTTTTATTGTTATTTTTATAGGATAAGTAAAGACTTAATTAAGTCCATTTTTGTTAATACCTTAGGCTAGGATTTTTTCTTAACCCTGTCTAAAGGTTACGCCTACTTCGCCTTGTGGGTGCTTCCAATCTTTGACGATTTTGCCATGGGATAAGACCCTGCAAGTACCACATTCCAAGCAACCAAGGTGTGAAAAGCCAAATACCCCATCTACATAGGTATAGCAAGCTGCTGGGCAGGCTAAGATTAATTTATTGATTTCATCTTCATCTTTAAACTCCAAGTCAACATCAATATGTGAATTAAACTCGTCAGTATGATATATATTAAGACCTAACTTGTCTTCTACACTCATTCTTTTCATTATAGTGCCTCCATTACTGTAGAAATAAAGTCTGATAGTTGTGTTGCGCTAATCCTTGTTGCAAGATCATTTACTGTTCCCATTATGAAGCCCTTGCTGTCTCCACCATTTACGGTAAAGGCCCTGCCAGCTACGTCATTTATAATTTCTGGTAGGTCACTGAAGATTTCCCTTCTGCTTAAGATTGTTGGGAAGGCTTTGAAGGTCATAAGATCTTTCATGATGAAGCTATCATTAACTAAATCTTGATAAACTGCTAGGCTTTCCTTGCTGAAGTCTTCTTTTTCTTTGGCTCTTAGGATGGCAAGGGCAGCTAGCCTACCACTTTCGATTGCAAAATCCATACCCCTTACAGTGTAGCCTAGGTTTATACAAAATCCTGCAGCGTCTCCTACTACTAGGAAGCCGTCTCCATAAATTTGTGGAACCATATGGATACCTTCTTCTGGTACTAGGTGGGCAGAATATTCTATGGTCTTGCCACCCTTGATAAATGGTGCTACGCTGTCATGTTCCTTAAATCTTTCTAGCAAGTCAGTCAATTTTGTGTTTGAGTATCCTATATCTGAAAGGGTTGCTACAACACCTATTGATACAGAGTCCTTATTTGTATAAATAAAGCCACCACCAAAACCACCCATGGTTGGGTCGCCACAAGATAGCCAGCTCATTCCCTCGCCACTTTCAAGGTTGAATCTCTCGTTTATAATCTCTTCTGATAATTCAATTACTTCCTTGGCGCCAACAGCTACTTGGTTTGGTTCTAGTTCTTTTTTGATACCTATTTGTTGAGAAAGTAGGGAGTTTACACCATCGGCGATAATAACTGCATCTGCGTACATTTCTTCGCCTGTAGCGTCAATACCAACTACCTTGCCATCTTCTAATAGGAGTTTTTCTACAAGTACACCTGTAATAATGGCTACTCCAGCCTCTTCAGCCTTTTCTGCCAAATATTGGTCAAACTTGCTATGTAATACCACATATGATGAAGAATCCTTATTCTCACCCAATTCTTTTGATGAGTAACCTATGTCAAGTGAGGATTTTCCGCTCATCATAGATATTTTTTCTTTAACAACTTTTCTTTCAATTGGAGCTTCGTCAGCAAAGTTTGGTATGATTTTCTCTAGGCTATGACCATACAACCTACCACCTGTAACATTCTTAGCTCCACAATAATCTCCTCTTTCAACCAATAAAACTTCTAAATCATTTTCTGCTAAAACTATGGATGCTGCAAGACCTGCAACACCACCTCCAACAATTATAACATCAAACTTATCTTCACTCATTGTTTCCCCCGTTATAAATTTTTTGGTTTAAATTTTTTGTCCACTCACTATAACACAAGCACCAAATAGCATTTTTTTAACCCTTATATTTTTTAATCCAAAAGACTCAAACAACTTCACCAATTCTTCGGGACTAATAAAGAGTTTGGTTGATTCATATAACCAAGCATAATCTTTATATCTTTTTATCCCCCCACCTAAAAGTGGCATAAGGTATTTAAAAAACAAAATATAAAATGGTTTTATAAAAATATTTTCTATTGTAAATGAATCCATCACATATACAAAAGCCTTATCTTTTCCAACCCTGACCATCTCCTCCAAAACTTTTTTGTAATCATCAGTATTTCTAAGCCCAAAAGAAATGGTAATATTATCAAAAGTCTCGTCCTTAAAAGGCAAATTTTTAACATCAGCTTTGATGAAGGATATATTTTTAAAAGATTTTGCCTTAGCCTTAGCCTTAGCTATTTTTAGCATATTTTCCGAAAAATCCACACCCACAACCCTGGCAGGGGATTTTTCTTTCAAACTAAGACCTATATCCCCAGTCCCACAACAAAGGTCGAGGAGATAGGAATCTTCATTTATAGTCTTTAAAACCTCGCTTACAAATTTGTTTTTCCGTTTTTTCTGCAAACCTAGGCTAATCCTATCGTTGGCCCTATCGTAATATGGCGATATATTTTGGAATATATCGTAGACCTTTTTGCTCTTATTCATCCTAAGATCCTATAAAACTCAAAGCTAGGCAAAGCAGGTAAGTACCATTAATCAAAACATTGGCCATGCCAATACTCATCATCTGACCAATCCTAGCTTCTGGTAGAAGACTTGCAAAAATTAGGTTTTTAAGAAATTTCCCCTTAATCATAAACAAGATTAGGTTTATGCCGAGAAATAGATAGCCTAACAAATAATAGGTCAGAACCAACTGGCTTACAATCCAAAGTCCCACAGTGATTTTGTATAAAATCCTGATTTTTTCCCTACCCATGACCACAGCTAGGGTATATCTTTTTGCCCTCTTGTCTTTTTCTATATCGCTGGCATTGTTGCTCATCATTATCAAGGCTATACCAAGGATAAAGGGAAGGGAATGGGCTAATATTTCTGGGTTTAACCTGCCAGAAATAGTAGCATTTACTCCAAGAGGTATCAAACCACCCATCACAAGGCCACTTGTTAGTTCTCCAATTGGCAAATATGAAATTGGAAAGGGCCCCTTAGAATAAAATAGAACTGTAAGGGTTGCGATTATGCCGATTACAATACTGGCATAATTTATTCCATCTAAGGCTAACAACCCCAAACCTATGCCAAGACCTAAAAATATCCAGCCTAAATTGTCAACGCTTTTGGGTCTGATATGGTTATAAAACATTACGTTGTCGTCTTCCTTTAGGTTATCATCTATACTATCAACTCCATTTACAAAATCACTGTAGTCGTTTATTGTATTTACAGATGCCTGAAGGAATACGCAAGCAAATATCAAGGCCAAGGCTCTTATCAAACTTATGGAATAGCCAAATTTCAAACTAAGGAGGATGCCAAATATTGCAGGTATAACTGAAGCAACAAAAGATTTTGGATTAGCAAAATTGATTATGTTTTTTACTGTCATTCTTTGGTAGGTTTGCATCAGCTATTTTCCACCTTTTCTAGAATTTTTTCCAAGTACATAACATCCTTATCATCTATACTAGCTAAGATAAACCTGTTTTCATCAGCCAAGTCTCTTATTTTTAGTGCAGTCAAAGTGTCAGCCTTGGATTTTATCAAAAGCCTTCTCAAACTTATTAATTCATCTTCTCCAAGTTTTCTTTCCTTATTTTCTAGCAAGATACGGTGGATTTCTTCTCCGTAATCTTCATCTTTTAGACCAAGCAAGACTGGATAGGTATAAATCCCCTCCCTGATGTCGGAGAATTCTTCCTTCCCAGTAATAAGTTTATTAGAAAATAGGTCCAATAGGTCATCCTTTAATTGGAACATCAAGCCCAGATTTTCTCCAAAGGCTACCATCCTTTCAGTATCCATTTGGCCAAAACCTGCATTTCTCGCTCCAAAATAGCAGACAGTCTTAAAAAACGAAGCAGTTTTGCCTGAAATATTTTCAAAATATTCATCTTCACCCATGTCAAGCCTGTATTTTATAAGGTTTTGCCCAACTTCACCGTTGCACATATGCTTTATTGTATCGGCTATTACTTTAATCTCGTCATATAAGTTTTCATTTGCCAAATAGCTAAAAACTTTTGCTATCATATAGTCCCCAGCGAATACGGCTACATCCTTGCCGTACTTCGCTTGAGTTGACTTGTGTGATCTTCTTAATGTAGAATCATCTATAATATCATCGTGAATAAGTGATGCAAGGTGGGTTATCTCGACAGCCGCAGCTTGGGAAATAACTTTTTTTGAAATTTCTCCATCGCCCATAAGACTTATACTAATTAATAGCTTAGTCCTAAGCATTTTCCCACTTGAAGTCAAGGCGTCTTTGATTATATCGCAAAGATTTTGACTGGACTTATAGTCGGATAAGATATTTTTTATCTCTTCATGAACCTTAGAAACACAGTCATCTATTAACTTTTCCCTAGTCAATGCCTCACTTACAATCACGTTCATTTTTAGATGAGTCCTCTCTTTTCAGATATGATTTCTGAAGTATGTTTAACCTTTATATCAAGGCCTTCTGCTTCTAGACCACCTCTGATTTGCATCATACAACCAGGACAATCTACAGCCACAACATCTGCTCCAGACTTTTTAATATTTTCGATTTTATTCTTTAAGATTTTTGATGAAATATCTGGATACAATACATTGTAAGATCCTGCGAAACCACAGCAGTTATCGCTATCTTCCATTTCAACAAATTCTACACCTTCAGTTGCTTTTAGAAGGTCCCTTGGTTCTTCAAAGACACCCAAAGTTCTCTTTAAGTGGCAAGAATCATGGTAGGTTACCTTAACATTTTTGCCATCGCCATGGTTTTCGTGGGTATCTTTTTCGTGGAAAAGCTTGCAGAAGTCAACACACTTGCTACCTAATTCCACAGCCCTCTTGTGCATCTCGGTACCTTCCTCAAAGAAATCCTTGTAAGATTGGAGTTGGTGGGTACATGATGGACAAGCAAGAAGGATATAATCGTATTTTTCAGCATCCATAGCCTTTATATTTATCTCAGCTTCCTTGGTTGCATTTTCTATATCACCCATGTTGCTAGCAGGACAACCACAGCAAGCTTGACCCATTGGGAATTCAACCTTATAGCCAATTGAGTTCATATTTTTAATCAAGGATTTAGCTGTATCTACATAAACAAAGTCTAAGAGACATCCTGCAAATAGGGCAACTGTACCCTTTTGGTTTTCAACTTTTTGGTCAATTTCATCAAATATATCCCTTAATGGAACCTTGGCAATTGATGGAAGAACCTTGCCACCTGTCATGCCTGCTGCAAAGTCAGGAAGGTGTCTAATCATAGTGCCACCCTTAGTAAATGGCTCTTGGGCAATAGATGCTATCCTTAGAAGTGAATGGAAAAGTTTCCTATCTGTTACTGCATCTAGGGCAAATTTCTTAACTGGGTTTGGGTTCTTCTTTACATTTTCTTCCCTAATACCCATGATCATTTGGGCTATTGGTAGACCACCACCACAAACTTCATTGCACCTTCCACATTGGAGGCAGACACTTTCGATTTGGTTAGCCCTATTTTCATCAATTAAGAAATGGGTTAGGAGGGTACCAATACCACCTGTATAAACATTTGAACCGTAAACATGGCCACCAACTAAGGCAAAGGCTGGACAAACATCTAGACAAGCTCCACACCTAATGCAGTTAAAGATTTGTCTGTATTCTTCTTCTGCTAAGATTTCTCTTCTGCCTGGGTCATCAAGGATTAGACAGTAAAATCCCTTATCTTCTTTGATATCATTTTCCTTATCTGTAACAACTTCGCAAGCGCCAGTGTAGAGAGATAAGTAAGAGGTAATTCTTTGGGCAGTACCATTACGTGGAAGAGCCTTGAATATCCACCTAGCATCAGTAATAGATTTTACAAATTTTTCTATACCAAATATGTAGAGGTGGTCTTTTGGCAAGGTGCCTACCATCCTACCATTACCTTCATTGGTCATTGTGAAAACTGTACCGGTTTCAGCAACAGCAACGTTAGCGCCAGATACACCAAGGTCTGCGTGGGTAAATTTATCCCTCATAACCTTTCTTGCTGTCCTAACTTCTTCAGAAATAACTGGTGCGTGGTCTGTCTTTGTGTAGTCTGAGAACAAGTCTGCTACCTGCTCCTTATTTAAGTGAAGAGCAGGCATTACCATATGTACTGGAGTATTTTCTTCTAGGGAAATAATAAATTCACCCAAGTCAGTTTCTTGGCACTCTACCCCATTATCCTTAAGAATTTTATTAAAATGTATTTCTTCAGAACACATTGATTTTGATTTTACAGCTGTTTTTATGTCTTTTACTTTGATGAAGTTTTTAACCCACTCAGCTGCTTCTTCCTTGCTTTTAACTACAACAACATGGCCGCCCCTAGCTTCACAATTTTTCTTAAATTCAGCTATCATTTCATCAACATGGTCAGCTGCATAAGATTTTACTTTTTTAATAGCTTGTTGGGTTTGTTCGAAATCAACACCCTTGTAAGAATTCAACCTTCTTTGTGGATAGGTTTTACAAAAATTACCAAGGGTCCTGCCTAAAGTCGCGTTATCAAGCGCGTCCTTTATCTCATCTTTTAAACTTATAGTATCAACCATTTTTATCTCCTCAATACTTCAGATTATAGATCTGTCACAATAATAATGCTCATTTGTAAAGGACCGTGAACGCCCACAGTACCAACACATTCAATATCTGCTGTCCTTGAAGGACCTGTAATAAATCCCACATATTTTGGGAAAGGTTTTAATTCTGCTAGGACATCAAACATATCATCATATGTTTTTACAATTGTTGAACCCTTGACTATTCCAATGTAATAGTCAGGCATAATCGCCATAAGTCTTGTATCTACATTATCACTAGCTTGGATTACTGAGCCAAGCTCTGCTATACCATATTGAACTTCTGTGATCCCACCCTTATCGGTTTCGCTATTTAACCTAATATGGTCTGTATGTACTGTGATACCATTAGCTTTTAAGCAATCGCTTAAGCCTATTTCCTTGGCCAAGTCTGTTTCAAGCATACAGGTAGAAGCAATTGCATTGTCCTTATAAATTTTGGCTACTGTTTCAGCCAAATCATTTTTACTAACCTTGTAGCAAGTGCCGTTGACACTTTCAAGGTTTTGGGCGAAAGTATCAAATAATTCCATTTTTCCTTCCATATATTTATGACCTCTCATTTTCATATTCTAATCATAATCCAACACAATTCTTAATTTCTTATCTTCTAGGGAAAATGAACTTATCTTCCTTGAAGATACCGTATCTGGCAACTTAAACCTTCTCTTGAAATTTAGGTAAGATATTTCTAAATCTTCACCTATCTTCTCTACCTTAACCTCATCTCCTTTCGCATAGTCAAGGTTAATAAGTATAACCTTGCTCGCCTTTTCTTCGATTAATTCAAAGGACTTTTTATCTATAAAAATATCTTCAAGATATTGGTCCACAAAATATTCGTCATGAAGCCTATTTAAAGCTTCTAAACCAATGACCTCATAATCTTTTAGGCTTAACTTGATAACTTTTTCTTCCTTGAAAAAGTCATCTATAGACCTTATAATCCTAGCCTCTTCATCTAATAAATTATCATAAGATGAATTTCTCATAGCTTCTGGGTAAATCATATTTACAAAAATACAATCAGTTAAAAAATCGTACATATTTGTAAGGCTAAAGGAACGAAAAGTTTCATTCGCCACCACCTTGTTAGCCTTAGTAACAAACCTAATTGTAGTTTGCGCTGGATCTTGTAGGATTTTTTCAAGTTCATATAATTTTTTAGATAAGCTTATAAATTCATCAAAAACTATGTCTTTAGGTTTTTTAACTTCTGTTTGCTTTTCAATAAAACTACCGAAAAGTCGGTTAAATCTCTTAACTAAAGGCACTAAAGAATCTGCCAAATTCTTGAATTTTTCTCCCGTAGACAAGAGAGAAATAGTCTCACCACTAGGTCCACAATCCACAACAAGGACTTCAAATTCTCCACTCTTATAAATCTCTAAAATTTTTAAAAGGGAAAACACATCGTCCAAACCTGGCAATAACAGCAATTCATCTAATTGAATGTCATCCAAGGCATTTTCTTCTACCAATTGTCTTATGTAAAGATTAAGATTGCCCCAAGCCTTCTTGCTCTCCTTAATTGCATTTATCTCAAGCGCATACAAGTTATTAGAAACCTGTCGAGGTGTATCATCTAATTTTATGTCTAACAAATCACTTAAGCTGTGGGCTAGGTCACTGCTAATAACCAAGGTCTTGTATCTTTTTGAAATATTTATAGCTGTAAGGGCAGAAATGGTTGTTTTGCCAACCCCTCCCTTGCCAGTGTTTATAATAATTCTCATACAGATAGCTCCTCTTGGTCCTTACTTTCTAAGTAGATAAAAAGTTCATCACCCTGACAATAATACTTGCCAATCTCTGAATTTATGCATACATTTGGCAGGCTAATTATCCTTTTTATATCCTTAAGCTTAATATTTATGTCAGAACCTTTTTTATAAACTTCCACATCCTCAACAGCCGGAATATTAATTTTAAGGATGTACCCATAAGGAATTTTTTCAAAGTAATGACCTTCTTTGAAAGGCCTTATATCTAAAAGATTATCTTTAAAGTCTAAACTATCAGCAAAATCTTCTAGATCAACCAAACTATTTAGGTCCTTATTCATTAGACCTATCTTATAAATTGGCAAATTATAAAAGCAAACTTTAATCTCCTCAAGCCTTTTATTTTGTATTTGGATGCGTTTTTTGATAAAATCGATATCTTCATCTGCCAACAACCTGTTTGCAAAAAATCCATCCACATTATAATCAAATAAACTTAGGTAGGCAAAATCTCTTTTGCTCTCTTCAATTACCATTTTTTCAGCAAGTCCTACCAACCTTATTGTCGAAATAGTCTTATTCTTCAAGATATCTTCTAATTTTTTCAACCTCTGATAAGTAACTTCCAGCTTATCCAAAGCTTCCTTATCCGGCAAATCAATCTGGTATTTATACTTGGATATAGGCCTTAAGGTCCTAATAATACCCTTCCCAACACCAAAAAATTTTTCCAGATACCAGCTAAGCATCTCAGGAATTTTTAAGTAGGCAAAGGTAGATGCCGAAGCAGGACAATCCACAACTATATTTTCAAAGTCGTAATTTTCGTATATATCAAGGATTTTAAGCAAGGAAAGGATATTCACAACAAAGGGCATATCAAAACTTGAATTGTAGGAGATTTTTGAAAAATCAACCTTCCTAAACTCGTTAGCTAGGCTTGCCTTTATGCTTGGAAATTCTTCTTCTAAAATCTTTGAGCTATCAAATTCAATTGCAGTTAGACCATCTCTGACCTTTGTTAAGGTATTTCCTATTTTTATAGAAAAAATATCGGATAAACTATGGGCTGAATCTATACTTATCAAGATAGTTTCTATATTTTTTTTAGCAGAAATAAGGGCAGTAGAGCTGGCAAGGGTTGACTTGCCAACCCCGCCCTTTCCTGTGTACATAAAAATTTTTTTAGTCATCTAATATTAAACCTTGGGAAATATTAGAATAATAGAATTATAAATAATGGCATCAATACAACAGTGCAAATACCAGCTACTGCTATAGATAGACCACTCATGGCTCCTTCAACTTCACCCATTTCGATAGCCTTTGATGTACCCATAGCGTGGCTAGATGTACCAATTCCAATACCTTGGGCAACAGGGTCTTTTACTCTCATTACCTTCATCACAGTTGGAGCAGCAATCGCACCTACAGTTCCCCTTAGGATAACTGTGATAGCTGTGATAGCTGCAAAAGTTTTGATAGTTACTTCATCAGCACCGAATTTGGCTACATATTCTTCTGTCAATGACTTAGCGATTGGTGTTGTAACTGATTGTGGCATCATTGAAAGGGTCAAATCTCTATCAAAACCAAAAAGCTTTGATAAAAGATAAGCTGAAAGGATAGCCACAAAGGATCCAACTATTACGCCAATTAAAATCGGAATGAGGTTGGCCTTTAATTTTTCAATATTTCTGTAAAGGCTTACTACTAGGGCAACAGTGATTGGGGCAATCATAAAAGAAATATACTTGCCACCCTTGTTGAAGTTTTCATAAGAAATTCCAGTTAATTTTAGGAAGATTATGCAAAAAACAATAGCAAGTAAAAGTGGGTTTAAGACAGCGATTTTGGTTTTTTTATTTATTACCATCCCAATTCTAAACATTACTATACTTAGGATAATCCCAAAAAAATCATTATCCGCTACATATGTATTTAAAAATTCACTCATATTATTTCCTCACTTTTTGTACTAATTCTACAACCTTTGCTGTAACAGCCATGGTTATTAGGCAAGAAACTGTCATAACTATAAGAATCTTCACAGCATTATCCTTAATCACATCAAATTGAACCATAAGGGCAACACCAAGTGGTGTGAAGGTAAAGGCTAGGATTGATGTTAGAAAATCAGATGTTTCCCCAATATCGTCTACCTTTAGGAACTTGCTGCAAAGAGCAATAAATAAGAAAATCATACCAAAAACTGGTTCTGGAATTGGTAGTCCTGTTAGTTTCTTAGCAATAAAGCCCAACAATAAGAAAAAAAGTATATAACAAAATTCTTTTAAATATTTCATAAATTCTCCTAAAATTTTCAAAAATAATACAGTATCGTCCTTTGTAATTAGCTGGATTTCTTATGTGAACATTCTAACCACCCCTTCTATTACATATTTCTACTTTAAAAATTAGATTCGCAAACAAAATGATAAATATCAAAAAAATAAGATTTAACAAGTAAAATTAAAAATATTATTGGATATGTAGAGATTAATTTATCATTTTTATTTTACATGACAAAACTTATCACCTTTTAGCTTATCATTTTTTTTCATTATATCATAATTTTTTGTTAATGAAAAGGTTTTATAGGAAAGTAATTAATACTCTAAATTAAGCAAAAAATCATTAGAAAAACGTGTTTTTTACATATTCCTAAAGCCTACACCCCTTATATTTTAGCTTCGCTTCTAAAAAAAATTTAGTATTAGTAGAATTTTAATTAAATTCTAATTAAAAAAACGGCTAGCTTAACCATCAAATCCTTCTAACCTTGATCATAATTTTATAAGTAATATTTTATTCTACGTTTTAAGATGTGAAGGCAAATATAAGCTTCTTTTCTTTAGCAACAAAAAAGACTAGCTAAACTAGTCTTAAACTTAATTATTTTTTTCTCTCGAGCTGTAAATCGCATTTGCAATCGCCATGGACATGGCTTCTGCTGCGAGTGTTCCTACGAGATTGATATTTGCTTGCACTTTGTTGGTCGCTAATGAAAAAATTGTATCGCCGTCAAAGAGGGTATGCACAGGATTTATTGACCTTGCATAGCCATCGTGGGCCATGCCTGCTATTTTTGTTAGCTCTGTCTTGGTGAAAGTAGCGTTGGTGGCTACAGCGCCGATTGTTGTGTTGGCTGGTTTTATGTCAGCAAAAGATCCTAGGATTTTATCAATCATATCAACAGTCCTAAGCATTTTCCCATCCACAATTGGCCCTGCAAGCTGGAGAGCCTTATGGTAGTCAAAAATATCTCCAAAGGCGTTTACAGCAACTATAGCAGAGACTACCAAGTCCCCTTTTTTTATAGAAGCTTGCCCTAGACCTGATTTTACCAAGTGGTCTGGTCCAAGTGCCTTGGCAACTGTGGCACCTGTGCCAGCGCCAACTATTCCTTGACTCTTATCTTCATACCTAGCATTGTTATAGGCTTTTTCAGTCATCTTTGCATCTGGTCTCGCCTTGGAATCTTTGTAGGATAAGTCGAATAAGACAGCCTGGCTAATGATTGGCACAACCCCGACTCCCACATTAAAGCCCCTACCTTCTTTTTCGAGAATTTTCATAAGGTGGCTTGCCGCTTCAAGGCCGTAGGCAGAGCCTCCCGATAAAATAATCGAACTTACTTCAGATACTTGGTTTATAGGGTTTAATAGGTCAGTCTCACGAGTGCCCGGCGCCCCACCTCTCACATCAACACCTGCAGTATTTCCGGAATCTGGAATGATGATTGTAAGGCCTGTGCCCCCTTCTAAGTCTTGGGCGTGGCCCACTTTTATATTTCCAACATCTGTAAAATATCCACTATACATCAGATATCCTCATTTCTGTAAGTATCCATCATTGAGCCAAAAACATCAGATGAAGATGGTGGAGTGTAGGAAATGGCATTAGCTCCAGCTTTAATTGTCTCAAGTATAGACTCACCGTCCTTGCCACCTGTAGCTATTATTGGAAAATCATCCCCAATATCTGCCCTAATATGGCGAACGAGATCGGCTGTATATTTACCACCAGACACATTTAAAATTTCTGCTCCAGCTTCAATCTTCGCCTTGTAATCATCCTTCAAAGACGAAACAGTAGCTATAACAGGTATGTCAACAAATTTTGAAATTTCCCTAATATCTTCGTGTGGAATTGGACCATTTACCACAACCCCGTAGGCACCTGCAAGTTCTGCATAATAAGCCACAAACCTTGATCTTGGGCCTTGGGTAGTGCCACCACCAACTCCGATAAAACATGGAACTGAAGCTATGGAAATAATGGCCTCAGTGATGGAATTTAATGGTGTGTAAGGATAGACCGCCATGATTGAGTCAGCATTTGAATTTCTAATTATGGCAAGGTCGGTAGTGAAAAGCAAGGATTTTATCCTCTTATCAAAAATTTTGATGCCACTTGCCTTATAAATTTCTTCTGGCACAGAAATAAATGATTTTCTGAGCTTGGAATGGACTTGGGGCACATTTTTCTTTTCTGTCATTTAGTCCCTCTCAAATAAATCTCTGGTATAAAGTTTGTTTTTTACATCTTTAAGGTCGTCTTCAACCCTGTTTGCAATTATCAGGTCAACCTTCTTAAAGTCTTCTAAGTTGCGAATTAACTTCATGCCTTCAAAGTCATCGCCATCTAGGTTTGGCTCGTAAATTACAAGGTTTGCGCCCTTGGATTTTAGGTTATTTATTACATCAAAAATCGCAGACTTCCTAAAATTATCCGAACCCTTTTTCATAACCAACCTATAAACGCCGATGGTTTGAGGATTTTTAGCAAGGATGTCCTCGCTTACAAAGTCTTTTCTCACTTCATTTGAATCGATAATTGACTTAAAAAGGGCTGACGGAATATTTTCGTAATTGGCGTAAAGTTGCTTGGAATCTTTTGGAAGACAATAGCCACCATAGCCGAAGGATGGGTTGTTGTAGTGGTCACCTATCCTTGGATCGGCAGAAACACCTTCTATAATAGATTTGGAATCAAGGCCCTTAGCTATGGCGTAGTTATCAAGTTCGTTAAAAAATGACACCCTCATAGCAAGGTAGGTGTTAGCAAAAAGTTTTACAGCCTCTGCCTCACTTCTTCCCATCAAAATCACATCAGGATTATTTAAAGCTTCAGACTTATAAAGGTCAGCAATTTTTTTGCCGATTTCAGTCTTATCTGAGACAATTATCCTTGAAGGGTGAAGGGAATCGTAAAGAGCCCTGCCCTCCCTTAAAAATTCTGGCGAGAAAATTATGTTCTCACAGTTAAACTCTTTGTTTTTTCCCTCAGTATATCCGATTGGAATAGTTGATTTGATTAGGATTGGTAAATCTTTTCTAATAGATTTTATCATTTTTATAGCGTCATCTAAGAAGGAAGTGTCGAAAAATTTCTCCACTTCGTCGTAGTTTGTTGGTAGGGCAAGGATGGCAAGGTCACAATCCTTAAAGTCCTCCTCTCCGCTTGTTTTAGCGATAAGATTCAATTTTTTATTGGCCAGATAATCTATTAGGTAATCGTCCTTTAGGGGTGATTTTTTATTATTGATTAGATCAACCTTTTTTTGGTCAATTTCAAGGCCTATAACCTCATTTGTTTGGGCGAGTAGGACTGCATTTGAAAGACCAACATAACCCATACCCATTACTATAATTTTCATCATAACTCCTTTTTTAAGAAACTTAATATCATTTTACATTTATAAAATTTATTTACAATTCACAACTCCCCCACTGAAGCCTGCTAAATCCTAGCTCTCCTTGGCTCTAGAAAAGCTTATACTATAATAAAACTTAGCTAAGTTTAGTTTGTGATAGTTAAGATGCCTGAACAATAAGAATATGTGATGAAGTCTAGATTACTAAAGTGGTTTTTTAGCTCGTCATAGACAAAATAAAATTCATCCTCATCCCATTCGTTCTTAAATTTTTCCCTTGTAGCTTCTAAATCTCTCCTTGTTTTGAAAGCCACATCTCCAATATATATCTTTCCACCAACATTCAAAAGGGAAAGCAAAGTTTTTATGAATGAAACCTTATCCTCATCACTTAAATGATGAAGTGAATATGTCGCAACTATCGCATCATACTTATGGTTTAACAAGGATGAAACCAGCCCTCTTCCAAAGTCACCTACATATAAATTTGCATTCGGCATCTTTTCTTTGGCGATTTTCATCATTTCCTCAGAAAAATCTTGGCCATAGATAGTTAGGCCCTTGTCATATAAACGACTTGCGAGCGTTGCCGTACCAAAACCTATATCCAAAACATTTTTTGCTTCAGCTCCTAAGACATCCTTATAAATAGCATTTAAAATATCCTTATAAGCTGCAAATGGATAGGTATTTTCCTCATCACAAAGACCGACACTTTCGTCATATCCATCTGCCCATAGGTCAAAACCTTTATTATCAAGCATCCTTACCTCCAATAAATAAATTGTATAAGTTTTATTGTTTAAATTATACTCCTTTTAGCAAGTAAATATTAAAAAATAGGACCTAGGGCCCTATTTTTCTATGTTCTCTATATCTTTGTCAATTTTTTCAACAAGGTCTTCTATTAAATTTGGAAAGGCCTTTATAAGTCGTTTTTCACTCATCTTATCAAATTTATTAGCTATATCCATCCTAATTTTATTTCTCTTTGCCTCAAGTTCCTTAACCCTTGGTTTGATTTCTTCTCTCTTCTCCTTGATAGACATGGTCCTGTCGTAGACACGCTTGCCAATATCATCAGAAACTTCTCTAATATCTTCGCTTGCAGCTTGGAGTTTTTTAAACTTCTTATTAAGTCCAACCAGGGTCAGAATAGTCTGTGCCATATCCACAGCAAAAATTGCCAATAAAATTATGTTAGCATAAAAAATAAATTTTGGATTTAAAAAGGCAAAAAATCTTACAATCAAAGGGTGGATAGCCTCATACAAAACAAAGCAAGCAAGGCCCCAAAGAATTGAAAATTCAAGGCAAATATAGCCACCAAGATTAAATCTCATATCAGAATAATCCCACCATTTCTTGTGGAAAATCTTCTCCAAAAGAAACCCCCCAACAAGTTCAAGGGATGTGGCTATAAAAATCGATCCAAAAAATAAGTATAATTTATTGGTCTTTGCTATATCAGTCAAAAAATAAATCACACCCAAGGCCCCAAAACCGTAAATCGGACAAAGAGGCCCATTCAAAAACCCCCTATTAATAAAACGCCCAGTCTTAATAGCCTGGTAAGAAACCTCCATAATCCGACCAATAAAGGCATAAACAAAAAAATATCCTATATAAAACCTAATAAAAACACCTCCTTTAGATCCTTCTAACTATTATACCCAGATTGAGAAAGATTTAACAAAAAAGTGCCCTTTCGGACACTTTTCTCAATTCTCCCCATGGTCAGTAAGAGGTTCTTCGTCGTTGTCTATGGCTTCTTGGACGGTTTCTTCTGTCTTTTCCTCGATTTGGTCGTTGTCTATGTGGGAGCGGTCTATTAGTTTGTTTAGTCTTTCTTCATCTTGTTTGGTGAAGTCTAGGTCGTCATCGAGTTTTTTTCTCATGTAGTGTCTGATTCCCAGTCTTTTCATGGATTCTCGTCTGATGGCTGATCTTTCTTTGAAGTAGGCGAAGACTAAAAGGGCCATCATGAATATTCCAATATAGCCGATTATTGGGTAAAATATCGAAACTAATTTCTTAAAGCCTAGGAAGGAAAGGATAAAGCCTACGCCTGTGATTGTTACAAGCATGATTTTAAATCGTCTTTCTTCCCCGTTTGAAAATCTCCTTGCTAGGGCATAAAAAAGTGAAATTCCTGTATTAAATATCATCCCAAATACTACCAGAGCCATGACAAATCCTAGAATTGGACTGATATCTTCTATGATGTAAAGCATTGGTATGTCAAGATTATATACTTCTTCGACTCTTATTAAGAGGGTCAAGGTTATTAAGACTCCCATGATTCCAACAATAGCGCCTCCCATTAGGCCACCTTTGCCGGCATTTTCTGTGCTTAATTCATCTCCACCTAGTACAAGGCCCATGGAAACTGCTGTCATTAGGCACATTCCAAAATAATTTAGGACTGCAAAGCCTACATTATCAAAGTTTGATGGAAGTTTTACCGCGAAGGCATTTAGGGCTTGCCAGTCTGGCTTGAATTTAATAAAGGTGTAGACAGACCCGATTAGGACAAAACCCACGATAAAGGGTGTAAATGATCCTATTATCTTGCTTACCTTGGAAAAATCCATCATGCCAACGACAATTATTAAAAGGGCACATAAGACCCTACCAACGTTGACATTTAGACCAAAGGCCTGGTTTAGGTTAGACCCCGCCCCTGCAAGCATGACAAAACCAACTACAAAGCAGGTGAATATCAAGGATATGTCCATAAATTTTGAAATAAATTTGTTAGTGATTTCGTCAAATACATCGGAATGGTCGGTCGCCAGATAGTGGCTACCGAGAATTAATAAAATCCCACCGATTACCATATGTAGGATGCCTACTAGGCTTATACCGACAAGTCCATTTATTCCAAGCGAGACAAAGTATTGCAAAAGCTCTTGGCCCGAGGCAAGTCCTGCACCTGTGAGGACGCCAACATAGGCGAGCATTATCTTAAATGTTTGTTTATTCATATTTCCTCCGTCCCACCATGATACCGGAAGAGAAGTTTTTATCAAATTAAACAAAAAAAGACTCCACAAGGAAGTCTTTTCATTCGTGCTATTATCAAATTTATTGACTCAAAAACCGAGCCTAATGTTTGTAAGATTCCCCCCACTTTTCGACAAATTAAACAGTCGTTGCTTATGAGGTCATCTTTTCAAGGGCTCTTATATTGGTTATTAGGATTTCATTCCTACCGATAATCTTGATTAAGCCCATCTTTTCAAAGTTTGATAACTTCCTCGAAAGGGTTTCTCTCACAACACCCGAATAAGACCCCAGTTCCTCACGGCTAAGGTGGGATGTAATCAAAACTCCGTCTTTTTTGACTATGCCAACATCATCTGCCAAGTCCAAGAGGAGTTTGGCGACTTTCATGTCTGCATTTATGGTCGAAAGCCTGTCTATAAGCTCTTCAGATCTCCTAATCCTCCTGAAGGATTGGTCTAGGATTTTGATTAGAACTTTGTTATTTTTTTTGAGGATACTATTGAAGTCAATCCTTGATATTATCAAGAGTTTGGCCTTGGTTAAGGCCCTCGCCTCATAGATGTATTCCTCTTCGGTAAGAAGGTTGTGGGCACCAACAAAGTCTCCCTCGCCGTAAATATACAAAATCTGCTCCCTGCCGTCAGAAAGGTAGGTGGATATTTTTATAAAACCCTCGAGGATTATATACATAAAATCAGCCGAGTCACCAAAGGAAAATATCATATCTCCCCTCCTGTAGGCTAAAACTTGGGGTCTGTACTTAAAACGTTGTAATTCTTGATCGGATAAAAAGGCCAAAAAACTTTTTTCATCTTTTTTGTAGTCGTTCATAATTTGCTCCTACAAAGATTTTAACATATTGTTAGCATAAATTTCAAAGTTTTTTGCCTTATCCTTATCCATGGCCTCCATGTTTTTAATCCTGTATGGCTTGCCCAAATCTGCATATTTACACACTCCCAACTTGTGGTAGGGAAGAATTTCTATCTTATCAATATTTGCCTTTATTGGCCTAATAAAGTCAACAAGCCCATCCATATCCTCTTTGGTATCTGTGACAAAGGGCATCATTACGTGTCTTATCCAGACCCTGGTATCAGTTTTTTTGATTGATTCCATAAATTTTATGAGTTTGTCTTGGTAATTTTTTGTTATTTCATAAAAGAAGTAGGGATCATAATGTTTGATATCCAAGAGAATTAGGTCGGCTTCTCTGGCTATATCATCGTAATATTTTTCATCACCCACACCTGAAGTATCCACTGCCACATGGATGGCTTCCTTGTGGAGGGCTCTTATGGTTTCAAGCACAAAAGCCCCACTTGCCAGAGGCTCGCCACCCGAAAGGGTGACTCCACCTCCGTTTTTGAAGTAGGGTTTCATTCTTAGGGCTCTTTTTACAATCTCATCTACCGTTACATCCCTACCATAGTCTAGGGATTGGGTGTCTGGATTGTGGCAAAATACACATCTTAGTGGGCAACCAGAAAGGAAGAACACTGTCCTTATCCCTGGTCCGTCTACCAGGCCCATTGTTTCAATTGAATGTAATTTTGCCATAAGGCCTCCTTATCTTATTGGTGGTTGTGGAAGGTTCTTTCTAGAACTTCTCTCTTTTGTTCATCTGTAAGTCTGTTGAAGTGAACAGCATAGCCAGAAACTCTGATAGTGAGGTTTGGATACTTGTCTGGGTTGTGGTAAGCGTCTAGGAGTTTTTCTCTTTGAAGGACGTTTACATTTAGGTGGAAGGCATCTTGGCCAAAATATCCGTCCATGATGTTTACAAGGTTATCTATTCTCACTTCATCTTCCTTGCCTAAAGCGTCAGGTACGATTGAGAAGGTGTTTGAAATACCGTCTTCACATACACATTCATAAGGAAGTTTAGCTACAGAGTTAAGACTTGCAAGAGCACCTGATTCGTCCCTACCGTGCATTGGGTTTGCACCTGGAGCAAATGGTTCGCCTGCCTTTCTGCCGTCTGGTGTTGTACCTGTCTTTTTACCATACATTACATTTGATGTAATTGTAAGGGCAGATAGGGTTAGTTTAGCATTTTTGTAGGTAGCGTGTTTCTTAAGTTCATTAGAGAAATAGGTTAGGATATCAACAGCGATTTGGTCTACTCTGTCATCATCGTTACCATATTTAGGGAAGTCGCCTTCTGTTTCAAAGTCGATTGCTATGCCATTTTCATCCCTAACTGGTTTTACTTTTGCATATTTGATTGCAGAAAGTGAGTCAGCTGCGATTGAAAGACCAGCCACACCTGTTGCTAGATTTCTCTTAACATAGGTATCATGAAGGGCCATTTGACCTGCTTCATAAGCATATTTATCGTGCATGAAATGGATAACATCGAGGGTCTTCACATATAGGCCTGCTAGTTCAGATAAGACTTTTTTGTAATTTGCAAGAACTTTGTCATAGTCAAGATATTCTGTTGTAATTGGCTCAACATCATTAAATAACCTAATTATGCTACCATCCTTGTTTTTCTTCTTTTCGTCAACTCCACCATTTATTGCATAAAGGAGTGATTTTGCAAGGTTGGCACGAGCGCCAAAGAATTGCATTTCCTTGCCAACTTCCATAGCAGATACACAACAAGCTATAGCATAGTCATCGCCGTACATATTTCTCATTAGGTCATCATTTTCATATTGAATAGAATCTGTCATGATAGAAACCTTAGAGCAGAACTTCTTCCAACCTTCAGGAAGTTTTTCAGCCCAAAGGATTGTCATGTTTGGTTCTGGAGCTGATCCTAGGTTTATAAGGGTATTTAGGTATCTGAAGGCTGTCTTTGTTACAAGAGTCCTACCATCTAGACCCATACCACCGATTGATTCTGTAACCCAAGTTGGATCTCCACCGAAAACTTCATCATAGTCTGGAGTTCTTAGGTGGCGAACAAGTCTTAATTTGATAACAAGTTGGTCAATTATTTCTTGAGCTCCAACTTCATCAAGGATGCCCCTATCCATATCTCTCTTGATATAAATATCTAGGAAGCCTGCATTTCTACCAATTGACATAGCTGCACCATTGTTTTCCTTAACAGCTGCAAGGTAGCCAAGGTATAAGAATTGGGCTGCTTCTCTCGCATTTGTAGCAGGTTTAGAAATATCTATACCATACTTAGCTGCCATATTTTTAATCTTGCCAAGGGCTCTGATTTGCTCGCTAACTTCTTCCCTTAGTCTGATAGTTGCTTCTAGGTTATTTTCATCAATTTCAATCTTATCTAGGTCTTTTTTCTTTTCTTCAACTAGCCTATCAATACCATAAAGGGCAACTCTTCTATAATCGCCGATAATCCTACCACGACCATAGGCATCTGGCAAACCTGTTAAAAGACCAACGTGTCTAGCTGTTCTCATATCCTTGGTATAGGCATCAAAAACACCCTCATTGTGAGTCTTTCTAAATTCTTTGAAATATTTTGCTTGAACAGGATCCATCTCTTGGCCATAAGCCTCAAGGGATTGCTCAACCATCCTGTAACCACCGTAAGGGTTAACTATTCTTTTTAGAACTTCATCAGTTTGAAGACCAACTATGACCTCGTTTTCCTTGTCAATATAGCCAGCATCAAAACCGTCTATAGAAGAAAACCTGCTTGTATCTGCATTTCTGTAAGATTCTCTGATTTCTTTATTAATCAAATCCTCTACAACAGCAAATAATTTTGTAGTCTTTTCGCTCTTACCAGCTAAAAAATCATCTCCACCTTCATATGGGGTGTAGTTTTCTTGGATAAAGTTACGAACATTGATTTCATCTTTCCAAAGTTCGCCCTTAAATCCATCATATGCTTTTACTTCCATTTTTTCCTCCTAATATATATTTTAAAAACCGAAGTTTTTTTGACTATCTGCCCCTATTCTATCTGGAAAAAGCTTTCTTGTATGTGATTTGAATCACTTCAACATAAAAAAAGACAAGCACAATTGCTCGCCTATAGTAAATAAATATAAATTTTATACTAAATAATAGTTATATCCACCAAGTTCTATTGTTTTTGTAATTTTAAGCTTAACTACATTTGTAAGAACAACATCTTATAAATTATTTTTTCTTTTAATCACATATAATCCGATTATAATAGTTAGCCAATAAGCAAACTCTCCTAAGAAAATAATTAATAAGGCTTCTTTCTGGTGGGGACTATTCATTTGTAAATCTTCAAAAAAAGTTATAGCTAGAATAAAAATTACCACTATATTAAGTCCAATAGCTCTCTTTATACTAATTCTCATTTTCTAACTCCTACTAATTGATGATTCCTTTGCCAAAGTCTTCCTATTTATTTTGGTATTATAATACTTGATTAGTTTTTGAACCACAAGATTCTTTTCTTATGAAAGATAATATTAAAACAATTTTTATATTATTTTCAAAATTAAAAAGCTATCCTTGTAACATTAGTTACGGATATCTTTCCTAAATTTTTTTATAATAGGATTATAAGATAAAAGTTTGAGAAAAAAAGAAATGAGGAAAAATATATGTTTTGTTATCAATGTCAAGAAACAGCTGGAAATAAAGGATGCAGTAAGGTTGGGGTTTGTGGTAAAAATGAATCTGTAGCCAACCTCCAAGACCTTTTAATTTATACAACCAAGGGTCTAGCAGGACTTGTGGTAAAAAAAGGCAAGGCTTGTGCCAAGGTCTACGATAGGATTTCAAACAATCTTTTCATTACCATTACCAATGCAAATTTCGATGAAAGTGCGATTTTAGATGCAATTAAGAAAACCATGGCCTTTAAGGAAAAAATCATGGGTAAAATTGGCACAGAAGGTCTAACTGATATTGAAAAATACATATCATACGACGATGAGGAATTAATAAGAAAGGCAGTTGAAGTCGGGGTTTTAAATATTATTAATGAGGATGAAAGAAGCCTTGTTGAGCTAATTACCTACGGTCTAAAGGGCATGGCAGCCTACAACCACCACGCAAACGTGCTTGGCTATAGGGACGAAGAAGTCGACTTCTTCATAGCATCTGCCCTTGCAAAAACAACTCACAATGACAAGGAAATTACAGATTTAATCGACCTTGTAATGGAAACAGGATCTCATGGTGTGAAAGCTATGGCCCTACTAGATAAGGCCAACACCGAAACTTACGGCAATCCAGAAATTACCGAAGTAGATTTTTCTGCAGGAAAAAATCCTGGAATTTTAATTTCAGGCCACGACCTTCACGATATGAAAATGCTCCTTGAACAAACCCAAGGAACTGGAGTTGACGTTTACACCCACTCAGAAATGCTTCCTGCAAATTATTACCCAGCCTTCAAAAAATACGACAACTTCCATGGTAATTACGGCAATGCTTGGTGGAAGCAAAACGAAGAATTCGAGAAATTTAACGGCCCAATCCTTATGACAACAAATTGTATTGTACCACCAAAAAAAGATAATACTTACCTAGATAGGATGTTTACAACATCTAACGCAGGTTACCCAGGAGCTTTCCACATAGAAGCTGACGAAAATGGTTTTAAAGATTTTTCACAAATAATTGAAATGGCAAAGAAATGTCAGGCTCCAGAAAATCTTGAAGATATAACGGTTGTAGGTGGTTTTGCCCACAACCAAGTTCTTGCCCTTGCCGATAAGGTTGTGGAAGAAGTAAAGGCTGGCAATATTAGGAAATTTGTTGTAATGGCGGGCTGTGACGGAAGAAATCCTAAGAGATCTTATTACACAGATTTTGCCAAATCTTTGCCAGAAGATACTGTTATTCTAACAGCAGGTTGTGCAAAATACCGTTACAACAAGCTAGGTCTTGGGGATATCAACGGGATTCCAAGAGTCTTAGATGCAGGTCAATGTAACGATTCTTACTCACTGGTTCAAATTGCCCTTGCCCTCAAAGACGTCTTTGGACTTGATGATGTAAATGATTTACCAATCGCCTACAACATCGCTTGGTATGAGCAAAAGGCAGTCATAGTCTTACTTGCCCTACTTTCACTAGGAGTTAAAAACATCCACCTAGGACCAACTCTTCCTGCCTTTTTAAGTCCAACAGTTATTGACTTTTTGGTAGAAAACTTCAACATCGCTCCAAATTCAACAGTAGAAGAAGACTTAGAAAAAATGATTGGCTAAATTACTTCTCACCTGTCATTCTTGAAGCCCTAACCACATTTAAGGCAAGCCCGTCGGCTCGAGGAGACAAATGTATGGTAGGAAAATTGCCCTAGCGGCATAGAGCGTGCAGAGGCAGACGAGCAAGGCGAGGAAGAATCTCATGAACTTAGGATTTACTATGTAATATTTATAATTGTCGGCACAAGCGTGCCGACTTTTAACTTTAGAAATAAAGTATAATAGGACTTAGAAAGGACATATTAATGGATTTACGAGAAATAAAAATTTTTAAAAATTTAATAGACCAAGACCTTGACCTCATAAGGTCAAAGACAGAATTTATAGAAAAAACTTATGGTAAGAGCGAGTATATTTTTATGGCCGGTGATAAGAGTGGTGACTTATTTTACCTAATGGAAGGCGTCCTAAATGTCTACCAGATAGATTCAAATGGCAAGAGGTTTATCTTCCAAAACTTTACAAAACCCACACTTTTTGGCGAAGTTTATTCCTATCTGGGAGAGCCCTTTGAATTTGACTGCGAATGCGCCAGCTCTTGCAAAATTTTAATCATAAAAGATTTCAGGAAAATCTTCGAGCCCCCATGCCCGGAAAGTTTTTTAAGATCCTATATAAACTTCCTATCCCACAAGTGCCTGGCCCTATCAAAGAAAAACCAAATCACCTCCCAAGCAAGTCTCCGTCAAAAAATCTGTAAATATCTCCTAGAAACTGAAAATCAAGGCAAGGTAAAACTTTCAATGAAAAGGGAAGATCTAGCAGACTACCTCTCCACCACCAGACCTAGCCTATCAAGGGAGCTATCAAAAATGGCAGACGAAGGGATTATAAAAGTCGGTGGAGATTTTATTGAGATTTTAAATAGAGAAGGAATTGAGTTTTAGTTTTTTGTGGTGATTTTAATTTGAAATTATGCTGAATGCATGACTATATTTTGCTTTTGAGCCTACGTAAGAGTTCCCTTGGGCCTCCCCTTTTTATAAAGATTCAACCGTAAATAGAAAAATTTAATAAAAGATAAAGATAAAATATAATAATAAATAGATTTATAGAATATTTTTCAAAAATATTTACCACAAAAAAAGACAAGCCTTAATTGACTTGTCTTTTTAAATATCAATTATTATTGTAAATAATCCATATCCTTTCGAAGAAGCTTTGCTCCTTCTAGGCATTTGCTGGACTATCTATTGATTGTCTCAGTTCTACGAGATTT
>NZ_JRMW01000039.1:0-57340 GCF_000758765.1 Anaerococcus lactolyticus S7-1-13 | reverse complement strand
TCAGCTGGTTAGAATGCCGCCCTGTCACGGCGGAGGTCGTGGGTTCGATTCCCATCCAGGTCGCCATTTGGATTGCAATAGTGATCCAATGTGCTGATGTAGCTCAATTGGCAGAGCAATTGATTTGTAATCAATAGGTTGTAGGTTCAAGTCCTATCATCAGCTCCACAAATTAATATGGGGATGTTCCAGAGTTGGCCAAATGGGACGGACTGTAAATCCGTTAGCTTAGCTTTCAGTGGTTCGAATCCGCTCATCCCCACCAATATGCGGGTGTAGCTCAGTGGTAGAGCCCCAGCCTTCCAAGCTGGTTGCGAGGGTTCGATTCCCTTCACCCGCTCCATAAAAAGTTCATATAAGTAACTGAATCTTATATGCGCCTTTAGCTCAGCTGGATAGAGCATCGGACTTCTAATCCGTGTGTCCCAGGTTCGAATCCTGGAAGGCGCGCCAAGAAAATAGGCACTCGCAAATAAATACTTGCAAAATTGTCAAAGTTGTGTTATAATATATAAGTACGTGACTGTTGGGATATAGCCAAGTCGGTAAGGCACCAGACTTTGACTCTGGTATGCGTAGGTTCGAGTCCTGCTATCCCAGCCAATATGATCCATTAGCTCAGCCGGTAGAGCACCTGACTTTTAATCAGGGCGTCCGGAGTTCGAATCTCCGATGGGTCACCAATTAATTATTTAGATAGACCTAATTTATTTAGGTCTTATCTAATAAGGACAACTCGTTGATTTTTTTCAACGATTTTACTTTTATTATCTTATGGATAATAGGAAAGGCCATTTGAATACTTTAATTACATAAAATAAGGAGAGGTACCGAAGCGGTCATAACGGGGCGGTCTTGAAAACCGTTAGAGTCATTGGCTCACAAGGGTTCGAATCCCTTCCTCTCCGCCAAAAAGGTTATAATTATATATGGAGAAGTACTCAAGTGGCTGAAGAGGCTCCCCTGCTAAGGGAGTAGATCCCAATTTACGGGATGCGAGGGTTCAAATCCCTCCTTCTCCGCCAAGTATGCCCAGATAGCTCAGTCGGTAGAGCAGGGGACTGAAAATCCCCGTGTCGGTGGTTCGATTCCGCCTCTGGGCACCAAAATTTTCAAAGCTTTAAAATATTACGGTGATGGATATAGGGGAGTAGTTCAGCTGGCAGAACGTCGGTCTCCAAAACCGGATGTCGCGGGTTCAAATCCTGTCTCCCCTGCCAAAACAAATTCTAATGAGTTTGATAATTAAATTTTATAATATGGACCTGTAGCTCAGGTGGTTAGAGCGCACGCCTGATAAGCGTGAGGTCGGTAGTTCGAGTCTACTCAGGTCCACCATAATCTCACTTTACAAGCCTTTAAGGCTTAATTTATTTTAAAAATAAATACATACCAGTTATATGGGGCTTTAGCTCAGTCGGTTAGAGCGCCCGGCTCATAACCGGTAGGTCCAGGGTTCGAGTCCCTGAAGCCCCACCAAGCATTTCCACGTTGAAGTGCTTTTTTTGTACCTACATACCGGTTATGAGCAAGCTCATAACAGTTTTTCGGACTCACGACGTTCGTCTCGAAAATGAAGCGTACTTTTCACGCTTCACCCAAGCGTGGGACTAGGTCACAGGTATCGAGTCCCTGACATCGGTTAGTCTTTACATAACTCGCTATCGCTTACTAGGATAAGACTAAGCCTCTGCATAAGACTTTCCATTGCTCATACTTCGTATTCGCAAGGACAAGTCTATAGCTACGGCATAAGACTTTCCATGACTCGATTTCATCTCGTCAGGACAAGTCTATAAAGCCCCACCAAGTACTTCCATGCCGAAGTGCTTTTTTGTACATAGAACCGGTTATGAGCAAGCTCATAACAGTTTTTCGGACTCACTACGTTCGTCTCGAAAATGAAGCGTACTTTGCACGCTTCACCCAAGCGTGGGACTAGGTCCAAGGTATCGAGGTCCTGACATCAGCAAGTCTTTCCATAGCTCGCTGTCGCTCACTAGGATAAGACTAAGCCTCTGCATAAGACTTTCCATGACTCGATTTCATCTCGTCAGGACAAGTCTATAAAGTCCCACTAAGCATTTCTTTAAGAAGTGCTTATTTTTTTTGGATAATTTCATCCTACTTAATATTGAAAAATAATTTAAAGATCAAGGAAAAATAATAGAAACTCCGTATTTAAAAAGATTTCCAATATAAATTCTCTTTTTGTGAGATTGTTTGTCCTCTCGTCTACGCTTGAGGTAAATTATATGGCAGAGTCTTTGTCGGAATGGCGTTGGTTGCTTATTTCATGTGTTTCTTTACCGATTCCTTGCTTTTTCACTGGGTATGACTCTGATTTGATAACTTATCTTGGAAAAGAAAAAACACTTAATTTCGGATAAGCCCAGCCTATGTGGTATAATATTATAAATAATTAGAAAAAGGAGTTTTTATGGATTTTTCTTTAGTGCCAGTAGCTGACAAGACATTTTTTAACTATATTTACCTCGGCCTAGGTTCAAATGGTAGGGGGCTTATTGCTTTGTTCAATACTAGGGGCAATACTATGGTTAAGGAGTCTGTGGCCTCTGAGCTTGATATAAATTTACTTGATGAAGATTACATAGATGATAAAAAAACTTACAAGAGAGCTATTCTTGGCGATTTATTAATAGGAGGCCTAAGGCTTTCCAAGGTGCCTGTCCTTGTTGCTAAGGATAGCGCCTTTGACCTTGGCACAGATTCTCTTGGCAATACTAATGACTGTGATATGGTTCTTGGTTGGAATGTAATTTCTCAATTTGCTTGGAGGGCAAATCCAAGAGAGGGGCGTTTTGAGGTGCAAACTTCCGATTTTAAGGCGAGCAAGGAAAAAAACAACCGACCAATTATCAATATCGGCTTTAATGACAAAATCATAAAGGCCGCCATAGACACATCCAGACCCTTTACTATCATTTCACCAAGCCTAGCTAAGGAGGCTTTGGAAAATGACCCAAATGTCAAGGATACACTTGCCATGATGGGCGAATCAACCGATGCTATCACAAGCATTAACCGTTTTGTTTTCACTAATGACAACAAGGAAGTTAGCCTCGGTTCTACTCAAATTGAGCCAGACCTAGAAGGAAAGGACATCCAAGTAGTCTTTGGCGCCGACCTCTTAAGGTCAATTAAGTGGGCAATTTGTGGACCAAGTGGCTACATCAGGCTGGAAAATTTTTAGTGATGTTTGAAATCGAAGAAATAGAAAATATTTTTAAAAATAACGCCAATCCTCCTAGGGCAGAAAAAATGGCTGCCTATATGAGGAATAAATTTGATTTTTATGGGATACCTGCTGGCAAAAGAAGCGAGTTAACCAAGCCTTTTTTGAAGGAAGCGAAAAAGGAAGGAGCCATCAATTGGCAACTTTTAACCGACCTTTTCTCCCATAATTACAGGGAAATAAACTACCTGGGTCTCGACCTTTTGAAGACCCAGTCCAAGCTCCTAAGCCTTTCAGATTTTGAAAGGCTTGTTGGCCTTGCAAGCTTGCGCCCATGGTGGGATACCATTGATAATATCGACACCATCATAGGTAGCCTTGGTCTTACGAACAAGGACTTCGAAAAGAAAATCACAACCCTTGCTAGGAGCGAAAATTTTTGGCTAAGGCGTATTGCCATTGGCCACCAAAGAAAATATAAGGAAAAAACCAACACCGACATTTTGGCAAAAATTATAAAAATAAATTTGAGCGTCACTTGCAAGGATAAGGACGAAGAATTTTTTATAGCCAAGGCAATAGGGTGGGCGTTGAGGGAATATTCCAAGACAAATCCTGACTGGGTCAGGAATTTTTTGACTGTAGAGAATAATCGTTTACCAAGGCTCTCCACAAGAGAAGCTAGCAAATACCTTTAACAACTAAGGAAAATTTTATACTTAATCATTTATAAAAAATATTTATAAAGTAGTCATTGTAATTATAGCAAAATGTGATAAAATATAAGTAAACGGAGGATACTATGAAAATGAGAAAAAACAACATTGGTTTCGGAATCCTTTCCTTAGCCTTAGCCTTAGCTCTTCCGCTAAATGCTAACGCTGATGAAGGCCAAACCCTAACCAGTCCAGAAACTTTAGACCAGGGACCTAAAACCCAAGTAGAAGCAAACACTAAACCAATCGAAGATAACGAAATCATACAAACGAATCCGGAAAATACTGTAAATCCTGCGAATGTAAATCCAGTAACTCCAACAAGGCCTCAGCCAACCCCTAGACTTACTAATTACAGGACAAATTCATTCCTCAATTTACTAGTCAACACCAATTACCGAAGCCTAAAAGATGAGGCTAACAAAAAAGAAGAAGAAAAGATTAAAGTTAATCCTTACTCAGTAGAATTGAAGGAAGGGGATAAGGATTCGAGGAATTATACATATCTTGCTTATTCTTTTGCGATTAAGGGAGATGACGAGCCAAGAGACTACACAATATCAGTCTTTGCCCTAAAAGATGGCAAGGTTAAAAATGTAGAATTAGACAATTTTAACACAGAAGGCAAGGTCACATCTGCCGGCAAAAAAATGGCAGAAGCAGCTGAGCAAATCGAAAGTGAAGATGTCCTAGGCTTCAGGATAAAAACTAAGATTACCTCTGATGGCTATGTGAAAGCAGTCGTAAAAATCGATAGAGATGCAGAGCCTGGTGATTATACGCTTTATTATGTAGTAACTAGGGGTGGAAAACCTACTATTGGCAGGATGGACGTAACCCTAGGCAAGAACGGAGATTTTAGTTACTACATCACATCCGACAAGGATAAAAAAGACTATGACAACCTTGGTGAAGACAAGGTAAATCCGTTTGAAAATCTTCCATTTACAAAATACCTCCTAAACGACACAGACGAAGAAAAAAACCTAACCGACTTTATCCACCCAGGACTTAAGGTCGGCGACAAATACAAAATCGTAGTAAACTACATCAATCCAAACACCCTAGAGGAAAAAAGAGATGACATAACAGATCTGGAAGCCTACAAAATCCCAGCAAATTCCCTAGTAAGGCTTGATGTAAGAGAAAAATCTGACAAAGATAACCCAATCAAAGATGCAGAAATCTTTACCTATGGATTTGAACTACCAAAAGACTCAAGCGAACCAATTTCGCTAATGAGCTTTGTTGTAAAAAAAGATGCAAACAAGGGTAAGGAAGCAAAATTTGATAGTGAAAAAGCTCTAAGAAATGCCATGGATGAGGTGGAAGGCCTATTAGCAGAAAAGAAAAAATCCCTAATAGAACTTTATCCAGACGAGGAAGAAAGAGAATACAGAGCCTTATCAGTCATCCTAAAAGAGCAAACCAAAAAGATTGAAGAGCTAATCCAACAAGCTCTCCTAGACAATGAGCTAGATAAGCTAAACAAGCTTGAAAAAGATAATCCACAAGAAGCCAAGGCTGAGTATCAAAGGATAGCAGATCTTGTAAAAGAGGCAAAAGACCTAAATAAAAAGGCCAACAAAAAATTAATCGAGCTAGATGAAATAAACTTAATCGATAACAACACAGACCCACTAGTCAACAATGCCAAAGGCACAAAACTTGTCCTAAACTTAGGCAAACTCACACCTCTAAGCACAATTTCTGACCTAACAAAAGATTCTCCACGCCAAAGCGAAAGAAACTTCTCAAAAAATCTTAAAAAGAAATTAGAAGATGCAATCAAAAAGGTAGACACAGTAACCATAGGCGAAAAAGACGACAAAAAAGTCGGAAATAAACCAACTAATGTTAAGGAAACCAAAGAAAATAAAGATTTAACCAAGAGGATCTCTATTTTTGATATAACACACAAAGAAGATCCAAAGGATAATATATCCGAGTTAAGAAGGGCAACAGAAGAGCCAAAAGTGAATACACCAATCTTTATAAAATACCTTCAATCATTAGATAAAAGAAGCAAGCTTATAGACAATAAATAAAAAATGAAGGGCTTATACACAAGTGTGAGCCCTTTCTCACACTTAAAATTCTTTAATGAGATCCTTATTATTCATTAGAAATTATTTATTAACTATGGGCAAAAAGACAGAGAATATATCTACTTATTTACAAAAACCGGAGAAATTAAAAATATAATTAAAAAAATGGTTGAAATGTACTTGTAAATATAAAATTTTTAAATCCAAGGCAGTCAAAAATAAGTTTTGAAAAATCTCTAAAGCAAGAGTAAATCCACTTTAACTCTTGTAAAAAAAGCCAAAATGTTATATTATTATAGTAAGAAATACAACAAATATAATAATAAATATTTTGTTTATCTTTATTACAAAAATACATAAAAAACATATGTAAACGCTAGATCAAATTAAGGAATTTAAGATGAAAACCATAAACCATTTGAAAATAAAAAATACACTGCGGATGAAATTTCCGATAAAAATAAATAAGGAGTATGAGAGAGAAAGGAGGTTATTATGAAAGGAAAAATTAGTTTATTAACAAGAAAAATATTTGCGACCGTCATTGCTGTTGCCATGTCTATACCACCAACAGCCTTTGCCAACGCAAATGAGCCAGTAGTTTATACCGAAAATTCTTCAATCATGGGTATTAGAGAAAACAAGGAAGAGCTCCCAAGAATTGAAAACACAGACAAAACAAAACTAAGTAAGGACCTAGGAAGTTACAATCTTGAAATCAAAGCCAACCTCGATCCGAGCCTAACAAAGATAAACTACACTATCAAAGCTAAGAGAAAAGAAAAATTAGCAGAAGATAAGCAAGGCAAACTTTCATTAAGCCTAACAAAAACACCATCTTCCAACCTCAATGACCTACAACTCATATCAGCAAATACAGAAAATCAAACAAATGAACCAGACTTTAAGGCAGAGGGCCTACCAAGCCTTGTAATAACATCCAAAGCCAAAGATGAAATAATCTATGAGCTAAGCGCCGATGTGAACAAAGCCAAAGACCAAAGGTCATATAAATTGATCCTAAGCCTAGCCGAAGAAGCCAAAAGCGAAGTTCTTGCCTACAATCTAAAGGTAGAAAAAGGACTAAGCCTCAAAGATGGTCAAGAAGTAGAAACAGTAGAATTGGTAAATGAAGACGACGAAAGCCCACTAATCAAGGGTGAATACAAAAAAGAAGGCATCTTGGGCGGCCTATTTGCAAGCCAAGACTCCATCACATGGGAAGCCTTCATCCTAAATGAAGAAGAAAACCAAGAAATAACCTACGACTTCAACCTATACAAAAACCAAGACCCAACAAATTCAAAAATAGCCATTGACTATTATGAACCAACCGACAAGGGTTTTGAAATCAAGAGAGAATTTTCACAAACAATAGACTTTGCGAAAAAGATTAAGTTTGAAATACCAAAGGGCCACCTTGCAAAACTTACACTCAAAACAAAAGTCTCAAAGAAAAACACAAAAGTAAAATCATATTCCCTAAATAATGGGGTGGTAAAAAACCCTATATATATAGAAGGAAATGAAGAAGAAAAATCAAATGACGACGAAGAGCCTGCCCAGAAGGAAGAAAATAAAAAATATCAAAAAGACCCAACAGATAAAGGCACAGTCGAAGTCAAACCAAGTGAAACAAAAGTAGAACCAAACCCAGAGGCAAAACCTCAAGGTAAAGATTCGCAAACACAAATCATAGCAACAGATTCCTCAGGCAAGGAAATCAAAATTGAAGAAAAAAATCAGCCGGTAGAGGAAAATAAAAAACCACAAATTTCTGCCCTAATCCTAAACAGGGACAGCCTAATAGCTAGACTAAAGGCAGAAAACAAACTAACAAACCAACTAGAAACTGCTATAGCTGATCTTGCCGATATCCTAAACTCCTACAACGAGGAAAAGATAACCGACCAAGACCTCAAAGACTTCACCAAGTCCCTAGCAGAAAGAAACCAAATAGCAAAAGCAGACCTAAAATTATACTTAGAAGCAATCCTTTCTGGTCTAAACAAACAAACCAACAGGGCAGCCAATATAAACTACGATGAAATAATCACCTATGCCTACCCAGAAAAGAAAGAAGCAAAGCCTCAAGATAAAAAAGCAGAGGCAAAGAAAAATGAAGGTCAAAAAGCTGAAGAAAAACCAGCACCAAGCAAGGAAAGCCAAGAGCACACTCCTCCAGTAAAAAAGGAAGAGCCAAAGGCAAACCAAGAGGATAAACCACTTCAAAATGAAAAATCTGAAGCAGTAAAAACTTTTGACAAGGACCTTGCAAATCTAAAAGAAGAAGCTAAAAAAGAACCAGCCAAAAAATCTGGCATCTTTGAAGGCCTAAAGAGCCTACTAGGCCAAACTGACCTCCAAAAGGCAGACAAGGAATTAAAGAAAGCCCTAGCTGACAAGAAAAATACTCTAGAAGACATCCAAAAACTCCTAGACAGCTTCAAGACAAAATACAAACTCTCAAAAGCCGACCAAGCCAAACTAATGGACGACAACGGCGATGCTATTAGGGCCTTGATAGAAAAAACAGGCTACACAGGTGGCCATGTCTTTGCAGTAAGAGGAGCAAACCAATTAACTGAAGACGAAAAAGCGAATTTAGAAAATAAAAAGTTTACAGTCCTCACTCGTTTTAACACATCAAATGCCGGTGGACCAATTCAATCTTATCAATATTTTGATATTCACCTGGATGAAAAGCTTACAGTAAAAGACCCATCAAGCCTACAAGACATAACATATAACGGTAGAGTAATTGCAAAACCGAAATTTATTGAAAAAGAAAATAAAATAAGATACGATATCCAAGGTCAAATACCAGAAAATATAAGCATCTTATTAAAAATTCCAGTAGACTACAATACAAAGAAGAACATAACCCTTGATCAAGACGGAAACTTTACCGTTATCAACAAGGTATCTGGTCTAGGTGTCAAAGCACCAAAAGATTTGCTACCACAAAAAGTAGACAGATATGGAAATCTTGCAGGTACCATCATTGAGCCAGGCAGGGGCGATGTACCAGAACTTATAGAATCTGACGATAAGTCCTACAAGGTAGACATGGATGCATATGGTATCCCAGATGTAAAAGATGGAGTGCTCAAAGGATTCAATTGGAAGGCTACAGTCCTATCAACAGTAGACCTACAAGGCATAGACTTATCAGTAAACTTTACAACAGTAAAAGGTTCGGGGCTTGGCGAAATCCAAAATCTAACAATGGATGGAGCTAATGTTACTGCAACAAGCAATAACTTAACAAACCATACTGGCATAGTAGACTCAATAAACTACAAGCCAAATAAGAATACTAGGGAATTAAACTTCACCTTCTATACACCAGTAACCAACAAACAAGAATCTTACATGCTAGACATAAATGCTATGGCAAATGGCAAGGTCGGAGCAAAGAGGGTTGTTGGAAGGCAAGGTTATCCAAAAGAAAAGGTGGAAGTCCTAACTCCAAGTCGTGTTGGAATGAACAACAGGACATCCATCTTGGGAGAATTTCCAAACCAAACTGATGCCAAATGGACCATCACAGACCAAGTCTCTACAGGTGATAATGGAAAATTACCACTAGAATCAAGACAACTTGGTGGAGGACAAAGTATATCATCTGGCAAAGTGGCAGTTTATGGAGTAGATACAAAGAAGAATAGCCCAACCTATGGACAAATGATCCAAGTCGGAAGCGATGAAAGTGTAAGTTCTATTCCAGACAAAGAAACCAAGCCACAAAACGCCCAACCAGTAGGCTCAATAGTAGCCTATGAATATACTACAAATCTTGATGGTAAACCTGCTTCATCTATTGGAGGGGTTGTCATCTCAAAGAACCAGGATATCCTTGTAGACCAATACTGGGGGCTTGAAAAAGGCATTAACATGCCAGCTCAAATCATTAAAGCTGTAGATCCAAGGAAACAAGAAGGACAGGATGGTTATGAGCTTGGTTCCATCACCCTTCAACAAAGCACTAATGATGATTCAAATAGACAATTTACTATACCAAATGTAAGGGTATGGGACATTGACAATTCTGGAAATGCCACTAGGGTTCAACCAGCGATAAAACAAGACCTACCAAAAGAAGTAAATGGTTACCAATTCGTGGAAAACTATAACTACTACAGGCAAGATCTTGGTGATTATTACATCCACAACAGGGGAGTAGTAAAAACTGAAGATAAATTTGGAAACTTCAATCTCCACAAAGTTGGACCAGAAGGCGAAGATGTACCTAATGCGACTTTCAGACTCTTCCGTGGTGGAGAAGCTATCACCAACAGCAAAGGTAAGGCTGAATTTAAAAATATCAATCCAGGTGTCTACTACCTAACAGAAATCAAGGCGCCACCAGGATATAAATTAGCAGAAGATACAAAAATTATTGTAGAAAAAAATGGTAAGGTAAGGGCAACAGGACCAGATGCCGAACAAACTGGCGACGAAGGTGCGACCCAATACTTTAAACATGATAAATATCCGCTCTTTATGAACCTAATGTCATATGCGACAAAGGAAAAAGACGGAAGTGTCACAACCTACATCTACCTAAAACCAGATGAGGGTGGCGGTACCAACCAAAACACTAGGTTAAGTATCACTGGATACGACAATTCAAGAAAATTAGATGTCGAAGTTTATGACGTCGGACCATCCTTGAGATCAGGCCTAAGACAAGCCATGAATCTCCAAACAGGTGTGGAAAATAATATTGGTGGGCCAGCCCTCAACCAGCCAAACAGGTATCCTATCAAAGGTGAGTCTAATGTTTACGATACCAACACACAAAAAACAGGCTATCAAATAAAAATCCCATATGTAAGGTTTGGAACCAATTGGGGCTTTTTAGTAAAAGTAAAAGGAACACCTTCAACAAGAGATGGTAAAATTTCTTATGATTGGTTGACAGACGGTGACTATGACTTTACAAAAAATAATGCCAAAATCCAAAAAACTATTACACCAGCAGACCCTAATATTGCTAATGAAACAATTATAACAGTAAAAGATAAAAAATTTGATACCAAACCAATAGAAGTAATAAAGGTAACAAGCAAAAAGAAAACCTTGGGTGGAGCTACCTTTGTTCTTAAAAATCCTGACAATGATGAAATACTCAAGACTGTCAAATCAGTAAGTGAAGAAGGGGAGAATAAAGGTAAGGTAGACTTTGGCAAGATGCCACCAGGCGATTATATAATAGAAGAAGTTGCCGGTCCAGAAGGCTATATAGAATCCCAACTTGTCTTTGATGTCCATGTAAATGAGGCGTCAGAAGTAACCTACAAGCCAAGATTTAAAAATGGAGTAGGTACACCAGTTGCCGGTGTAGATTATTGGATTGAAGATGAGGTTGTTGCAGACACACAAACAAAAGTTGATGTAATAACAGTCGATCAATCAATGAAACTAAGCGAAAACAACGCTGGTGAAACTGGAATCAAAGAAGGTGTATGGGAAGCTTATCGTTACGAGTCTTACACCTACAGGGCAAATATTAAATTAAAAACATCAGAACCAGGAAAGAGATTTGAAATTCAATTTGACCCAAATCTTGACTTTACCCAATATGTAAACCAATTTCCTGAAATAAAAAATAATGGGCAAGTCATAGCCAAACCTTACTTCAACTATGACACCAACCTCTTAACCTATGTATTTACAGAGGCATCAGGATCTGGTGAGGTAATCTTTGACCTAGTAATAGATGGTGTTATCCCATCCAAATTCTATGCGAAAAATTCTGGAGAGTATGACTTTACAAACGTAGTTGCACCAGGACAGAAAAATGTCAAAGGCAACCAGAGTAATACCGTCCATGTCAAGGCCTTCTATGAGGACTATGATTCACCACCAAGTGGTAATGCACCACCTCAAGCCTATTATTTTAGGGAAGTGTACAAAGAAGGGGAAGATTGGTATGTAAAGGCCATTGCCTACTACAACCCAAAAGCCAATGCAGTTGGTGGTCGTATGGATGCCAGAACATTTTCTTTCAACTGGATGTCAACCAACTGGCAATCAGGCAATATAGCAAAGTGGGTGGGTAATGGTAACACACCAGCCTTTGAGCTAAAAAATGTTAAGGTATATTCTGTACAGCCAACTGTAAATAATTTTAAACAAAAAACAAGCGAACCTTACATGCCTTTGTCAATGGGTGTTAGACCAGAAAACGACCCAAGTATCTATAGGTTGGAATTAAACCAAGATATTAATGACAGATTTGTTTATAGTAGGCAAGGTTCTATAGGTTTGACATATGATGCGAACCAGATAAAATCAACAGGATCTCTCATTGATTCAAGACCACTAAAAATAGACATTCCTGCCATCAGTAAGAATAACGAAGGTTATGTAATCGATCAAACATTCAAGGTAACAGACCTAGATAAATTTAGGAGTATGTTTAGGGCCTTCGTTATGCAAAACTCTGATAAGGGTGATGCTCTTAAGTCAGCCTTTGCTTCAAAAGTAAATGTGAACGAAGCCAGTGCGGAACAAAATAAAAAAGAAATTCCTAAATTCTACAAGCAAAAGGTAATGATGGCGAACGAAGCGTACGTTCCAACCAGCTTCAAAATTAGGAAGTACAACGAAGCAGACAAAACCAAAAACCTAGCAGGAGCAATCTTCACCTTAACAAATAAGGATACAGGCAAAAGTATTGCCAAAAAAACAGGTGACGATGGAATTTTGACCTTTGATAAATTGCTACCAGGAGTTTATAGACTAAAAGAAACTGGAGCTCCAACTGGCTTCATCAAGTCAGACAAGAGATGGTTGGTAAACGTGGCAAAAGACGGCATTGTTACCATCACAGAAGTAGGATTCAATAGCGACGGAACATCTATCATTGGTAAAGACCTTACTTTAGAGGTTGCCAACAAGCCAGAAGGCCAAGACTTTGTAGTCTACAAAAAAGGAGACCAAGGTCAAGCCCTAGCTGGTGCAAAATTCGTTATAAAGAAAAAAGATGGAAAAAATTATACCGAAGTCGGTACAGGCGAATCAGACATAAATGGTCTTGTAAAATTTAAAAACACCACTGGAGCAGACTTAAAGCTTACAGACGGAATTTATTTATTAGAAGAAACTGACCCACCAACAGGCTATAAGAAACTAGACAAAAAATGGGTCCTTGTAGTTGGTGATAACAAGGTAAAAGTTTACGACTATATAGAAGGTCCAGATGAAGAAACCAGTTCCAAAGCAAACTTATCCCTCCTAAATGAAGAGGGAACACATTGGGTAGATATGAGCAAAAGATCTCCAGCCAAGTTCAGTGGTTTAAATGATCCAAGATGGAAAGGCTATATAAACAACAGCCCAATTCCTTATAAGTTGGGTACTAGGATTATCGGTATAAATAAGGGGGCAGCACAACCTTATGTAATCCAAAGATTTGTAATAAACCCAGAAGCTAAAAATATGGGACCTTCAAAGGTTCAAATCCATAGACAACCACTTTGGATAAGTAACTCAGACTGGTACCAAGGTAATGAAGCCTACAAAGTTTTCGAGCTTGATAAGGCTGTGACAGAAAATGTCGAAGACATCAAGCTAGAGCACTATATAGCAAAAGAACTAAACCTAACAGCATCAAAAGTTACAAAACAAGGTGAAACTCCAGAAAGAATGGAATTAAACCTACCAGCAACAACTAAACCAATTATCATTGATGTAAAAGTACCTTACAAAAATGAGAGTGAGGGCGTAGGTCTAGGTATTGACTATTGGGAAAATGTTGGAACCTATAATGAAAAAGTATATTGGAAACCAGATTTCTACGAATCTGTAACAGATATACCAGAAGGCGATGAAGTAACATCCAATACCCAAGCAGGAAATATCATCGGTGCTTATGTATCCGAAGGCTCACTCGATGTAGCTAACGAGAGAAATAGGCATGAATTTGAATTTACAAAAGTAAGGGAAACAGATCTTGATGGCCTATCAGGAGCGACCTTCAAACTTACTGGCTTCGAACCAAAAACAGAAACTAAGTGGGGCAAATCAGGTCAGGATGGCAAGGTATCCTTCAAGGGCCTCTTGCCAGGAAAATATAAACTAGAAGAAGAAGGAGCTCCACAAGGTTATGATGGATCAAACACTGACTGGACTGTTACTATACTTGAAGATGGAAAAGTCTATATCAAAGACAACAATCCATCAAACACAGTACCAAACAAGAATCCAGAAGCTCAGTGGCAAAAAGTAGATGTAGCAAACTCTACTATGATTAATAAATCAGATTCAGTAAGGGAAGAATACAAGCAGAACGCTGATAAGAAAATAAAAACCCATATTATTAGGATAAATAAGGCGACAAAGAGGATTAGACAGGTCTATGTCCTAAATAGACTAACTGAAAACCTCTTAGACCCTACCTTAGAACTCCATTCCTACCCAGAAAAATGGGATATAACAGACAAAAACACCAACATAATGTCTGTAACTGAGGTTGGTCAAAATGCAACACCAGACAATCTTGGAAAAATTGGAGCCAACGTCCAATATAGTACTGAGATAATTAGCAAAAAAAATCATTCTAGATTGGTAATAAAACCAAAAATATCTGGAGAAAAAACTATAGCTGTTGTTATAGAAACAGACCTAAAAGATTCTGCTGAAATTGGTGGCATCGGTACAGGTATGGACTATAACAACCAAGGCAACCAATACTGGGGAGCTGAGTTATATAAAAACTTAAATGATTTCGTACTTGAGCAAGTTGAACATCCAAGAGTTGATAAAAACACAAAGCTAATTATAGACGGCAAGGACAAGAGCAACGATGCCCAAAACTTGCTAAGAACAGCGAATGAAGAAACTCCAGCCTTACTGGCAAGAGAAAACGGCATCCTGGTTAGAAACTATGCCTTTAGGTCTATGGATAATGATGTAACAGACCTAACAAGTCCACTATCAAGCCTAAAAGCAAGGTCAGCAAGCCTAAATAGCTTTGGAGGACTAGCACCAAGGATGGCAAGGTCAATAGCCCCAAGGTCTATGACCTACTCAACAAGAGTTGCCAGAGCCCCAAGGGCTGAAGGTGTTTGGGAAAAAGTAGACCCAGACAGTTCTACTGGCAGGGCAGGTGTGGCACACAGTACCGACTTCATGGAAACTAAGATTACTGAAATTAACAAAGACAAAGACAGGTTTAAACAATCATTCTTGTTTAAGCCAAAAAACGGAGTTACTTTCGATAGGAAAATTGAATTCCATAGAGAACCAGAAAAAAATAAATCAGGTGGAGGACTCGACTTTAGATTAACAAATGGACCTGTTCCGGTATCATCTATTAATGTCTATGAGGTTGATGCAGGTTCGACTGTGGATAACATTTCTGGCAAGAGTTTAATCACCTCAATAAAACCAAATCAAGCTAGACAACCAGGCACCAACATCATGAGGGTATATGCGACTATCCCATCTAGAATTAAGGGGACCATATTGATGGAAATAGAAGCTCCTTATGCTGAAGATGGCACACTTGGTATCGGTGCTGATTACCAATATGACAACCCTCCAGCCAGTCAATTTGATAAAACAAAACAATGGAAAGATTGGGCGGCTGATTCATATTCAACAGAAACTAAAGTCAACGATAAAATTCAAGAAACAACCTACTCATTGACCTTAAATACTCCTGATGGTAATGGAAGTCTTCAAGTCAAAGTCAATGGACAATTAGGAAAAACTACTGGTATAAAACAAGGCGACCAAGTTGAAATTACAGCAGTACCAAATCAAGAATATAAGTTGGGTAAATTATATCTTGATGACCATGCTGTAGTCACAAATAATAACCAATTTACTTTTAACATGCCAGCTAAGGATGTAAAAGTAAGGGCAGAATTTATGCCAATACTTTATGATGTTGCAGTAATTGGAAATATTTTACACGGTAAAATCACTCCGAATGTAAATAAGGCGAAGGCAGGAGACGAAGTCACAGTAAATGTAGAGCCAGATCCTGGCTACAAATTAGCAAGTCTTGTATATGAGGCTGAGGATTTACTCGATCCAGTCCCTATAGTAGGTAACAAATTCATAATGCCAAAATCAAATGTCAGATTAAATGCAACATTTGAAAAATCACAAGTTGTCCCACAAACCTACAAAATCACAACAATTAAGACAACAGGTGGTAGCATAATAGCTCAGCCAAACGCTAAAGCTAATGAAACTGTAAGGATTCAAATTAATCCAGGCGTAGGTAATTATTCTTTAGTGGATGGTCAGGTGGATGTCAGGACAAGTGATAATAGTCCTGTACCTGTTTCATATGATGACCAGGGACCATACTTCACCATGCCAGCTTCCGATGTAACTGTAAGTGGACAATTCCAACAAGCTGATCTAAATAATGGATATGTAGTCCGCATTCAAGATACTGCCAATGGAAGAGTTACTGCAAGTCAATACCATTCATGGCCTGGAAAAGAGATTACCCTAACCCCATCTCCTGAACCTGGTTATAAGTTAAAAAGCTTGTTTGCAGTATCAAATGGTAATCGAGTTCAAATAACTGATAATAAATTCACAATGCCAGACGGAGAGGTTTATATAATACCAACCTTCGAACGTGATTTGAATCCACAAAATTACACCATCAAAACTGATGTGTCTGAAGGTGGAACTGCCACTCCAACTCAATCATCAGCAACTGCTGGCCAACCTATTGGTATGGATATTCGTCCAGAAGAAGGATATAGGCTAGAAAGTGTAAATGTAATTGATGAAAATGAGATAAAGGTTGCAGAATATAATTTCTTATCCAATAGCTTTTCAATGCCAGCCAAAAATGTCATTGTAAAGGTCACTTTCAAAAAGATTGAGTACACCATAACAAAAGAACAAACAGAAGGCGGAACTGTAAGCATTGATAAGTCAAAAGCTACTAAAGGTGAAACGGTAACCATAACTGTCACTCCAAAAGAAGGATATGAGGTTGGTCAGGTAAAAGGTGATAATATTCCAATTAATCTGGTTGATGGTAAATATCCATTCAAGATGCCAGCTAGAGACGTCACAATAAGGGTTACCTTTAACAAAAAAGAAGTTAAGCCAAAAGTATCCTACTTCGTTGGTGTCGATGGTAATAATAATGGTAAGAAGGTAGTAGTTTATACAAGGACAGAGCCTAATAAATCAGAGGCTGGAAAACTTGTAGAATTTACTGTCACACCATTTGATGATTATGAAATAACAAGTGTTTATGTAAGATTGTCTGATGGTAGTGGAAGAAATGTAGAACCATTAAAGCAAGAGGGCAATAAATATTCATTTATTATGCCAAATCAAGCAGTAACTATTTACGCTAATGTACAATATGTTCAACCACCAGAAGGAACCTTACTTGTTGGAATCAATCCAAATATTACAAATGGTAGTGTAACAACTAATCCTAGAAGACCATATCCTAATGATAAGGTTAGGATTACTGCAACACCAAAACAAGACTATTCACTTGAAAGCTTAAGTGTTACTAAACAATGGGGCGGAAATGTAGATGTCCAATATGATAATGAAGGACCATACTTCATCATGCCAGCTGAAAATGTTACAGTATATGCTACGTTCAGACAAGGAGCAGCTCCAAACCCAGATATACCAGATGTAAAACCAGATGATAATGAATTGGGATATTTAATCTACGACCCAAGCAATCCAAACAAGATTATCAAAAAGAAGGCTATGCTTACAAATAGGCTAGCTGGTTTGGAGCTTAAGGTTTATAAGAAAAATATAAATGGTAGGACACTTGAAGGTGGAGAATTTAAGCTAATCAAAACAGAAGCTGATTACAAAACAGAAGATAAAAATTTCACACCTATAACAGCAGTTTCAGGTTTGGATGGCAGGATTTTATTTAAGGATAAGGACAACCAACCAGTCAAACTTCAAAAAGGTTACTATGTATTGGAAGAAATCAATCCACCATTAGGCTATAAGAAGGCTTCTTCTAAGTGGAAGATTGAAGTTAAGGATGACCAAGGCAAGATGCACGCTACTTACTTCGGTCCATCACAAACACCTTCCCAATACTTGCTATCAGAAAAATCTAAATTACAAGATGATAGATTAAATACCAACCTTGCAATTAGAACTGCATCCAAGATTACCCACATAGACCCAGATGCAAAAACTTTTGTACAAAGGGTAATCATAGACTTAAGAGGTTACACAAAGACAGACAAGGTCAACGTCCAAATCACTCCAAAATACAAGAGGGTTGAAAAGGACAGACCTGGAGTGAAACCAGATACAATCGAGGAAGGTTTAAAGACAGCCTACAGGACAACCTACAAGATATCAAAGCCTGATGAAACACTTGATACAGACTACATCCTAGGCTACTATGACCTTTCTAAACCAGGCGTATCTATGGTAAACACTGCAAGGTGGAGACCATTTGATTGGGGCTTTGATGAAGACCAATTAAACCTAGACCCAGGCGAAGTCTATTTCATAGATATAGAAGGCTATTACGACGAATCACTCATTTCGGGTATGGCTGTTAATGAAAAAGATGTAAATGGCAAACCAGTTGCGCCTCATAAAAATACAAAAATCAAGCCAGAAGACCTTGCTAAACTAGAAATGGATATCAAATTCTACGAAGGAGCAAGAAGCTTCTACCAAGCAGTCTATAATGAAAAGACTCAAAAAATTGAATGGAAGACCTTCCCTAAGGCATCCTACCAAGCAGGTGCAGCTGCCCTAGCTAATATTAAGCCAAAAGGATGGTCAGATGAGTATTATAATGACAGGTACCAAAACTGGGTAGGCTTGGAAGGTGGTGAAATTCGTCCGGCATTTGCTAATGAAACACTACTTAAGACCCTTTCAACAAAAGCCGACATTTCAGGCCTATACACAACTGATAACCCTAAAGATAAGCTAGAGATACCAAAAGAAGGTTTGGACATCATAAACGATGAAGAAACCTACAACATCACCTTCTCTAAACACGGACGTGATGGAGAAAAGAGTGAAGGTTGGGAAAGTAATGGTAAAAAGGTAACTGAAAACAGGCTTGAAGGAGCAATATTTAAACTTCAACAATACATCCAAAATGACTATGTAGACGTGCCGGGATCTTATGTATCCTCAGCCTTCAATGGTTATTTCGGATTTAGAGGTCTAAAACCAGGTCGTTATAGGCTAATGGAAGTTGAAGCTCCAAAGGGATATAGGCCAATCAGAGATGCTATCCTCTACATGACTGTTTCCTATGAAGAACCAAAGACCAATGTCGAAACTGGAGAAATCACAAAAGGAAGAGGTAGAATAACTCTCGAGTATGACAATGGTAATGGTATTATCGAATACAACCCAGCAGCGACAACTGTAGAACAAGGTAAGCTAGTAGACTATGTAACCAGTGCTACAGCAAAGAACATGGGTAAGATAATAAACGAAAAACCGGGCAAAGGTAAGGTCAGGATAAACAAAGATGATGGAGAAGGACATCCACTAGAAGGAGCTAAGTTTAGACTAATTAGACTTGGAACCGATGCTGACACTAATCCTGGTTCAACAGGAAAGAAAGATGGAAGCTATGAAACAACATCTGAAAATCTAAATGAAAAGGCTACTGCAACAGTAGCTAAGAAAGATGCTGTAGAGCCAGTAGTTAAAAATGGCAAGGTGCTTACTCTTGATCCAGTAAGGGTAGGAGCTACCAAGATTTTTGGAGAAACTATTTCAAACGCTACAGTTACTGTAATCTTCCCAGGAAATAAGGAAGTTAAGATTAAGACTCCAAACTCAGGTAAGTTTACAGTAGATGTACCAGATGGTCTTGTCCTAAATGAAAATGACACCATTACTGCAAGCATCAATGAAGAGGGTGTTGCTATCTTTGATAAGCTACCAATAGGTAACTACATCCTAGAGGAAATAAAATCTCCAAAAGGCTACAAGAGCAATGGACAAAAATGGAGATTTACAGTAGGTGGTGATGGTCTTGATCCTTATGCCAACGACACAAGCACCGGTGGCAAAGATTTGACAGGTAAAATTACCCTAGAAGATAATGTTAAGATCAATGTTCAAAAAACTTTGGATGGTGATAATACAGAAACAGAAACTTCTGTCCACCCACACAAGGCCCAAAGTATAGGAATCACAGCTAAGTTTAAAGTTCCGGTTGATCAGGAAATTAATCCAGGAGATTACTTCACAGTAAAACTTACTGATTCCATAGACCTATATGGTATTTACAAGGATAAACCACTAGGCAGTCTTGACATCTTCGCTGATGGTGTAGGTACAATCGCCAAGGCTAAGTATGACAAGCAAAATAGCGAGATTACCTATACCTTCACAGAATATGCGAAGACCTATACACTCACAGAATTTAAGACCAACCTAGCAACTTGGATTAACCTTGATAATATTAAAAAATCTACTCAAAATGTCGAAGTTGGTATTGGATTAAAAGGCAAACAGAAGCATAGTAAAAACTACAATGTAGTCTATGATATCCCAGCAGAGACATCACGTCACCCTTACAAATATACAGAGTACTACCGTTATTGGTATGGCACTGATTATCAAACCTATAATTATTGGCACAACCTTACTGGTAAGATTACCGAGATGGATAAGACTACAGGTGAGTTTACCCAATACTACTACATCAATAGGATGAAGGATAAGGGATGGAAGAATTGGACCTTCCGTTATAATCCATACAGTTCGGATAAGACCAACACAAAGAGATTGTCCTATGCTAATGTTAGGGTTATGAAATTGAAGGACAACAGCGATGCTAATATAGCAAGATCAATGCCAGAGTCTTTTGCCCTAGATATCAATAATGATTCAAACCTAACTGAGATATATAACCAGAGATTTGATAGGATGGGAGCTACAAGCTTCAACTTCAGTGGCTATAAGGAAGGCAACCAACCAAATGGTTATATGCCAAATGCTGGTAGTGATGAAGGCGACTCCTATATAGTAGAAGTCAAGGGTAAGATTCCATTATCTGAAATAAAGGAATTTGAATCAGTTGCTTCTATCATAGTCAGAGGATATACCATAGCGGCAAGATGGGACCTAGCGAGGTTTGAGGAAAACAAGGCAGTCGCAAATGCCCAACTAATCATCCAAGCTATAAACCCTAAGAACGAAATCAAGTTTAAGAAGCAAGATGTGGATGGCAATGCCCTTAAGGGTGCAAAATTCGCCCTTTACAAAAAGAATGGTGATAGCTGGCAAAAAACCAATGACCCAGTACAAACTACTAAAGAAGACGGTTTAATTTCTTATGAAAAACTAGGTCCAGGCGACTATGCCCTAGTCGAAGAGGAAGCCCCACCAGGCTACAACAAGATTGAGGGCCATGCAGCAGAGTTTAATGTAAGCGAGATTGGTATTATCACTAGGAAGGTAAAGAAAGCCAAACCTGTAGGAAATAACCAAGGCGATACCAGCGAAACACCTGGTAAACCAGATGAATATATCGATGAACAAATCGGAGATATACCAGTAGATGTCGTAAACTTCAGAAATGTAGACTTTGTCAAACTAGACAAGAATGACAAGACCAAAAAATTAGCCAATGCTAAATTTGCTGTCTACTATAAGGAAGAAGAGAAAGGCAAATACGAAGAATATAAGGTAAAAAATAAGGATGATCCGAAAGTAGAAGAACAATTAGTCGTTAGTTCAGATGGTGAAGGCAAGTTCAAGCTAGAATTAAACAAAAATGGCTACTATGCCCTTAAGGAAATCGACCCACCTAGTGGTTATGCTAGGATTAATGACTATATCCATGAATTTATGATCAAGGATGGCAGGACCCTAGCCAAGGTGGCAAACCCACTAAAATCAAGCTACTACAAGAGTGGAAAGGGATATATCACAAGTGAAGTTCTATCTGTGGATAAGGATAAGAAGACCTTCAAGCAAAGATTGATAATAAATCCGGACCACAAAGAGCTAACCATGAAGGAAGCTCAGTCTTACCTCAGAATCATGGAAAATGGTTGGGAGATAAAGCCTAGAGGCGATGCAACAAAAGACCAAAAGGGTGGTAAGATTATGGTCGCAGTCCTCAAGAAAGATGGCAACAAGACCATAGATGGACTCGAAGCCAAGGACTTTGCTCCACACTACGCTGCAAGGTCAGGCAAAGTAGGGGATAACATTGGTTCAAGGTACTCACTAAGAGATCTTTATGGACTATTATCAACTGGCGAGGTTTCAACAACAGATACCCTAGTTGTAGAATATACTGGTAAATTGAAGGATGAAAGTATAAAGAAGGATAATCAAGAAGAAACCCTACTACCTGTAGACCAACTAGAAGACGTCATCCTAGACTACACTATCCTAAGTGAACTTAAATACAAACTAGATTTGACAAACCTAGCCAAAGAAGGTCCAGCTTATGTAGATGTCAACGTGGCAAAGACAAGTCCGACCGAGATTAAAAACGAAGAGCTCCACAAGATTAAATTCAAGAAAGTGGATAGTGCCGACAAAAAACCACTAGCCGGAGCAGAGTTTGAGCTATGGTACAAGGAAAAGCAAAGCGATGATAAAGTTCAGCTTCACCTATATACAAAAGGCAATGAAAAAATGTGGTTTAAAGATGGGGAATTTGTCTCACAAGACTATATAGGCTCAAATGATAAAATCACATCTCCTGCGGATGGTATTGTCGAGCTAGACGGCCTCTACAAACCAGGCTACTACTTCATCAAGGAAGTCAAGGCACCAAAAGGCTACTCCCTACCTCTAACAGAGGATAAGATAGTCAAGGAATTTGTCATCAAAAAAGGTAAAGTTTATCAAAAAGATGACCTAGAAGCCGAGACTAAAACTAAAAAGCCGATGATGAAAGTAAGTAGGAGAAAGGAGAACAATAACGTTCATTACACCTTTGAGATAAATCCAGCAGGCAAGCCAGTAGTAAACAAAGACGCGAGACTCATCTTTGAAAATGGAGAACTAGGAAGTCCTGTATCGCTTAAAGTCACATACGGAACTACATCAGAAGATATTACTTTAGATGAGACATTCAATGGTGTAATTGACCTAAGCAAATACTTCCTAGAAATTAATAAGGATAATCCATCAACAAGTAGGACAAAGATAACAATCTACTATGTCGCACATCCTTCAGGAAGTGAGGACATAACAGTCAAATCCGTCCTCAAAGGCGTCGATGACACAGATATAGAAATCAATGACACCTTCTCCATGAATGCATTAGAAACAAGTGCATCAAATAGCCAAGGTAAATCATATGCCTACAAACCATATGACGAAAACGCTAACGACTCAAACCTAGTAGAGATAGAAAACCACAAGGTAGAACTACCAAAGGCACTTGGTACAGGAAACATCCTAACCTACACCCTAGCAGGGCTTGCAGTCATGCTATTCGGCGTCTATGTCTACTATAGAAAGAAGAAGGTGGTCGCATGATTTCCTTGATAAGAAAAAAGGCCCACCCACCCTAACAGAGCCACACTCCTGGCTCTGGGGGATACCCTAAGAGTCATCGAACACTCATTCATGAGATTCCTCGTCACTTTGTTCCTCGGAATGACAGTAGTAAAAAAAGGTGTCATTCTGAGGGAGTGAAACGACCGAAGAATCCCAAAAACGCAGGACCAGAATGAACGAAGTAATCACCCCAAAGTAAGAAAAGAGGTAAGCAATGTACTATGTATACATCCTAACAAACGAACATAACCATGTTCTATACACAGGCATAACAAATGATCTTGAAAGGCGTGTCTACGAACATAGACACAATCAAGAAAAAAAGAGCTTTACCTACAGATATAATGTGAAAAAATTAGTATACTTCGAAGAGGGAGAATCAGCTGAGGGAGCGATTTCTAGAGAAAAACAGATTAAAGGCTATGGACGAAAAAAGAAAATAGCCTTAATAGAAAAAATGAATCCAGAATGGAAAGACCTATCAGAAGGCTGGTCAATATAACTAGTGTCATTCAGAGGGAGTGAAACGACCGAAGAATCCCACATACGCAGGACCAGAATGAACGAAGAAAACCCTAATTCATGGGATTCCTCGTCGAATCCTCCGGATTCTCTGTCGGAATGACAGTAGGAAATATAGTGTAATTTAAGCACCCAAGATGTCATTCTGAGCGAAAAAGGAGCCTGTCTCGAGCGAAGTCGAGAGAAAGAATCCCACAAAGACGGGACATCTCAAACGAAGAAAACACCAATAATTATTAGGCTCTTGCCTATGATTATAAAGCCGGACCTATGCTGCAAGTACTGGGCGGGGGATGGCAAAAGCTCATTGAGCTAGCAAAAATGTCACAAATCCTCACTTTATGATATAATAGAGTAAAGGAAAGCTTACTTTTTAGGCAAGAGCCAAAAGCAAAGCACAAAGGGCAAAGGCCCACAGACATAAAAAGATGACCTATTTATAGGAAGGCCCACTTGGTATATCCCAAAGGCCCCCAACCCTATAAGCAGCTGGCCCACCAGCACGAAAGGCAAGTCGCTAGCCTTTCTGAAAAAATATCTTATCGGATATTTTAAGCGACACTGACAAAAAATATAAAGGAGAATAATATGAAAAAGAAAATTTTGTCATTACTTACAGCATTCGCCATGGTATTTGGTATCCTAGTAGCACCATTTACGACTGCAAGTGCAAACAATGCAGACGAACCAGTAGAAGTTCCAACTGGTAAATTGGATGCAAATGATCTATCAGAAACAAAACCACCAGTAACAGAAATTGATCTTTATAAGCTAGTAACCAAGGAAAGCTATAAGAAGGGAGCAGCATGGGAACATACTGGTGGTAAAATAGCACCTGATACTGGTTCGAAAAACAAGTATGAATCATTAGGTAGTAAGGTTGAAGGTTTAAAGGGAGCTAAGTTTACTTTCTACAAAATTAATGTAAAGGTAAATGCTAGTACAACAGATACCACAGGTAAGGAAGCTAAAACACAAGCAGAGGCTGATAAGCTTAATGAAAAATACTTCAATATTTTAAAAGCTAATCCAGCAAACTTTGAAACTGCTGATGTAATGAATCAAATCATGACAAAAGGTTATCCAGTAGCTGATGGAGCAACAAAAACAATTCCAGCAGGAGTTATTGAAAAAGCAACTGGCACAGGACTTACAGATGGTGAAACAGCTGAAACAGATGATAACGGTCTAGCAACTCTTAAACTAGCTGATGGTTACTACTGGGCAGTTGAAAGTCAAGTTCCAGAAAAGGTTACAAGCAAAATGGCAGTACCATTTGGTTTGACTCTTCCTATTATGAATATTAAAGATGTTAAAAAAGGACAAGATACTATCAAAGCAGGTACCCAATACCTAAAGAAACTTTACATCTATCCAAAGAACATCCAAACTGACAACGTTCAAATCGACAAAGACCATGCTAATTATGATGAAACTACTGGCAAATGGGTCGATAAAGATGGTAATGAAGTTCCTAGTAGCAAATTAGGTATAAAGTATGACCAATACCAAAGAAATAAAGACACAATTTCTAAACAATTAGGTCAAGAAGCACCTTACCAATCATCTACAGTTCTTCCAAGAAACTACACATTTGAATCATTTACTTGGATAGATACAATGTCAGAAGGTTTGACTTATAACAAAAACCTTGAAGTTACAATTGACTACACAGATGCTGATGGTAAAACTATCAAAGAAAAACAACCATTTATCAATGCAGACAATAAAGCAACATTTGTAACTGAAAGAGATAATGGTTATGAAATAAAAGTTAAAAAAGCCCAAGTTGCAAATACATTAGTAGAATACTTAAAACGTGGTCCAGTAACATTCCATTTCTCATACTCTGCTAAGGTTAATAACTCTGCAGCAGTAGACAAACCACAATCAAACAGTATTACATTTATTCCAAAAGAACCAAAAGGCGTTCCTGAAGTAGAATCTGCTAATGGTAAGATTGAAATTAAAAAATCTTGGAAGAAAAAAGGTCAAGATGCAAATCCAGCTGCTAAAGATTTAACTTACTATGTCGAAGATGCAAACGGTAAAACAGTAGCATCTGTAACTGTAAAATCTGACGCTACTGCTGGAACAGTTATCCAAGCTGCTAATGGAATCACCTTTAAAGTAGGAGATAACTTCGGTTCAGGTACTTTTGAGGGACTTCCAACTGGAAAATTCAAGGTAAGAGAAGCTGTTAATGGTTACCTACCAACCTACGAAATACCTGGAGCTGTTCCTGGAGGCGATGCACAAGCACCAGCTGGTAAACTTGACATCATAAACGACGACAACCCAGATGTTAAGAAACCATCTGAACCAAAAGTCTTCTTACACGGCAAGAGATTCGTAAAAATGGATCAAACAGGTGATACAACAAGACTATTTGGTGCAGTATTCGCTATTAGAAATAAATCAAAAGCTGCAAATAACAAAGATAAGGATAAATTCTTAGTTGTTAAAGCTAATAATCAAAAAATTGCTGAAGTTCAAGCTGTTAAAGATGCTAAGAAAAACTTAGATGAAAAGATTGACGCATACAACAAATTAACTGCAGAAGAACAAAAGAAACAAAAAGGAACATACGATACAGCTATCGATGGACTACAAAAAATATACAACGATGCAGTAATTGCAGCAAGAACAGATTACACTTGGGAAGAAGGTACAGGTACAAATAAAAACACTCCACCAGAAGGTGCATATAAACTTGTATCAGATGGACAAGGTAGATTTGAAATCACTGGTCTTTATGCTGGCGACTATGAACTTGTAGAACTTACTGCCCCAGTAGGTTATGCTAAGCTTGATAAACCAGTTGCATTTACTGTAAAAGACGGAACCTACGCAGGTGATAAGACAAAAGAAGTTAAATATACAGTAGCAGACGATGATTCTGGAGATAAGAAAGCTGAACATGGCTACGGACAAAGAGTAGACAACAAGAAAGTAACAATCCCACAAACAGGTGGTATTGGTTCTCTAATCTTCATAGTTGCAGGTCTTGCAATAATGACAGGCGCATTCGTAGCTTACAAAAAATCTCAAGCTGTTGAAGCTTAAGTAAAAACAAAATAACAAATCTTATTGGTCAGTACGTACAATAAGACAAAAACACAAAGCCAAAGGGGCCCAAAGCCCCTTTACTTTGTACCTATGCACTTTAGCAAAACATTGTTTTACTGTATATGATATATACAGTAGGTGAAATAAAAAAATAAGTATCATAGTGTATTAGGTTGATAATGGGAATGGATATTGTAAATTAGTCTAGCAGATTATGTTATATTGCATTTTGATATTTGGAGGTTATTTTATAATTATGAAAATTATAGAACGCAATAAAAAATCATTTATAGGATTAATAACTATTGGAATTATTATAGGAGTAGCATATGTTATCACATTTATATTATCAAAAGAACCTGATAACTTTTGTAAACTTTTATTAGCAGCTGTGATTTGGTTTTTTGCTATAATAGGAATTTCATACTTAATAAAAAAATTAAATATCTATACTGAGAATGAATATGATATATTTAATGATTTAGCTGATATCATATCTAGTGGTATCGCATTATTTACTATGCTAATTGCTAGTTTTTCTGGAAAAGAAATTGATAAACAAGGAACTTTTTTAATCACAATCGTTTGTTTAAGTGTATTAAAGTTATCGGTAAGCATACTTAATTTTCAAAAGAATAATAATAAAATGAGAAGCGAAAAGTAAAAAAAGTGGGGAACGATATTCTATAAAATCATTAATAGCTGGCTTGGAAAGAGGATTATTTTGTCGATAGGTTGTAAAATTAAGGTATAATCATAATAACATTATTGAGGAATAATTTGTGATGAGTTATACAGAATTTTTGAAGATTATAGGATACCATGCTACATCAACTTTCAGGGCTATGAATATAAAAAGCCGAACTGATTTTAAAGCTAGTGAATCAAAGGAAGAGTGGCTTGGTAAGGGAGTTTATTTTTGGGATGAGCTTATTAATGCCAAATGGTGGTCTAAGGTTAGAAAATTTTATAATCATAGACGTATATTTAAGTGTCAGCTAGAATGTAATGATATTTATTTTTTGGATTTAGATAAAACCGAAGATTGTACCATCTATAAGAACTTTATTAATAAATTTGAATCTTATGTTGATAAATTAAGTTACGAATTAAAGGAAAGGTCTATAGATTATAAATTCAAGAGTGAGAAAGAAATTAGGTGTTTTTATCTTGATGCTTTTAAAGAACTAAATAAGATTAAGATGATTGGAAGGTCTTTTGATGTAGAGGGTGGAATAGGGGCTGATGATGGTATTGTACTTAGAAGACGTCAAATATGTGTGACTGACAATTATCAAAGTGATGTAATTAAATCAATGGAGATATACTATGAATAAAAAATATGAAATATGGAGTAAAAATATTGAGGATGCTTTCAATAGTGGAGAAATACTTGATATTCTTGACAGAGTTGCATCTAAAAGAAGTATAGAGAAAACTGGAACATTTGAAAAAGACCTTATTTCTGCTTCATATGAAAGTTTACTTGATTTTAGGCCAGATTTTAGTATTTTAGATGAAACCTCGCATACAGTTTATAAAAAGGCATATAAGCCAAATAAATCTAGAGCATTATGTAATAAGCCTACTAGTAAGCAATATCATAAGAGTAATATAAATAAAATTCCTATTGTAAAACTTGTAGAAATATAGGGGTAATCTATAACTATTTTGATCTAGTGTGATATAGTAACGCTTATAGTGATAATAATAGAAAAAATAATCAGATTATTAAATGTTATGTGCGTTCAAAGCATACAGAAGAAGCCAAGCAACAGCTTAATTAATAACAATTAATTAAATAAAAACTTATTGGTCAGTACGTATAATAAGCAAAAACAAAGTAAAGGGGCCCAAAGCCCCTTTACTTTGTACCTACATACTTTATTAAAATATTGTTTTACCGTATACGTTATATTTAATTTTATAAATTATGTTATTTAGGAGTGTGGGATTTGTTGATAATGATAGTTGGTATTGAAAATAAGTTTAAGAAATAAAGAATAAGCTCCTGAACGATAAAGAAAAATTACAAGTTTGTAAAATGCAGATTTATGAAAAGTATAAGCAAGATAAAGTGGATAGAGAAGCTTATCTATTTCAAAAAAATACTTTAAAAAATCAGCTTTAAAATATTGATCAGGAAATTTCCATTATAGAAAACGAGATAAAGGAAAATACAACTTCAGAACATAAGTTTAATGTAGATAAGTTAAAAGAAGAAGTATCAAATGTAGAGCTTGTTTTAGAATGAATCAATGAAGTCATAAACAAGATATATATTTATGACAAATAAATAGTTGAGATAGTTTGGAAATTTTATTGCTGACCTAGATTGTGTTACTTATTGTATGCTGACTAATTTTATTCAATGATGGTATAATATTAGAAAATAATAGAGGTACTGCATAATGGATATTATAGAAGTTTTTGCTAAAAACGTTAAAAAATATCGAAATAAAATGGGTTTGTCACAAGAAGCTTTTGTGGAAAAATCTGGATTGCATAGAACATATATAAGTGCATTAGAGTGTAAAAAAAGAAGCATTGACTTGGATAATTTACAAAAAATAGCAGATGCTTTGGAGATAGGGCCATATTTATTATTCAAAGAATAAATAGTAAGACAGGGGGATATTAAGTGAACAGGATAATTTATTTTAATTATATAGAAGAAAAATTAAATACGTTAGCATATAGAGTAGAAGTTAGAAGTAAACTAAATCTTTTGGAACTTAATATCCATTCGGAGAATTTTTTCGCCTATTTGTGTAATATCATTTTTGATTTAGAATTAGAAAACTTGAATTTCTCATATCAAAATATAGACGGAATAGATTTAATAGATAATAAAAATAAAGTTGTTGTGCAAGTTTCTTCAACTTGTACAAAAGCAAAAATCGATAATTCTCTAAGTAAAAAAATATATACTAAATATAAAGATTATAGCTACAAGTTTATGTCTATTTCCAAGAATGCACCTTCTTCTCTAAAAAACACTACTTTTAAAAATCCATATAGTATGAAATTTGATCCAAAACAAGATATATGGGATGTTGGGTTACTCCTTAAAAAAATTTTGAACCAAACAGTTTTTAAGCAAAGACAAGTATATGATTTTATAAAAGCTGAATTAGGGCAGGATGTTGATTGCGTTAAAATTGAGTCAAATTTAGCTAAAGTTATTAATATTTTAGCAGCAGAAACACTTGATGTTAATGCTGGCTCTCCAGAAATAAACTCTTTTGCCATAGAGGATAAAATTTCATTTAATGATTTAGAATATGCTAAAGATATAATTGACGATTATAAAATCTTTTATCACAGACTTGATGAAATATACAGCGAGTTTGATAAAGAAGGTAAAAATAAAAGCTTCTCTGTTTTACAAGAAATTAGAAGGCAGTATATAGAATTAAATAGATTAAATAATACTCCTACGGATATTTTTTATGAAATAATTAATTGTGTTATGAAAGTCATAATTGAAAGTAGTAATTATATAGAAATGCCGATGGAGGAATTACAAATGTGTACGGATATACTCGTTGTAGATGCTTTTATTAGATGTAAAATATTTAGGAATCCGGAGGGATATAATCATGTTATTACCAGATAATATTCATCCTGAACTTAGTATTTATTATAATGGTTCTGTTATTTTAACAGAGCTTGAAAAAGAACCTGAACAAAAGCTTTTAGAATTATATCATAATGTAAAAAAGTCAAATGACATGTCATTTTCCGTGTTCGTATTGAGTTTAGACTGGTTGTATTTAATACAATCAGCTCAAATAAGTGAGAAGGGGGTAGTAAAAAAATGTTTATAGAAAAAATGAAAATTTCTACCAAATATGAAACAATTCGAGAACTGAATTTTCATAAAGGTATGAATTTAATAATTGATAACACTCCTTTATCAGATGATTTAAAATCAACAGGGAATAATGTTGGTAAAACAACAGTTTTAAAATTAATTTATTTTTGTCTAGGAGGAGAAGGTAAAGATATTTACACGGACGAAGAAAATAAAAATAAAGTGTATGATGAGGTTAAAAATTTTTTAATAAATCAGGAAGTATTAGTAACTTTAATCCTGACAAATGGATTTAATATACAAAAAAAAGAACGATTAGTTATTCAACGTAATTTTTTATCAGGAAAAAATGCTATAAGGAAAATAAATGGCAAATCAATATTGAAAAAAGATTTTGAAAATGAACTATTAGCAAAAATATTTCCGGAACATAAAAACGAAAAACCTTCTTTTAAGCAAATAATATCTCATAATATTAGATACAAGGACAATAGTATTAATAATACTTTAAAAACATTAGTTTCTTTTACCTCTGATGTTGAATACGAAACTCTATATTTATATCTATTAGGTTGTGGATTTGATAGTGGTGCGAAAAAGCAAGCACTCACTAATAAGATAAAGCAGGATAATGCATATAAAGAAAGAATTGAAAAAAATCAGAATAAGAACTCATATGAGGTAGCATTGGCTATAATTGAAGATGAAATAGATGAGTTAAATAACAAAAAATCATTATTGAATATAAATGAAAATTTTGAAGAGGATTTAAATAGACTAAATGAAATAAAATATAAAATAAATAGAATAAGTTCACTTATCACTAAACTAGAAATAAGAAGGGATATGATCGTTGAAGCAAAAAATGAGATGGAAAAAGATATATCTTCAATTGATTTAGAGCAATTAAGATTGTTGTATAGTGAGTCAAAAGAATATATCCCTAATTTGCATAAAACATTTGAAGACTTAGTTGCATATCATAATGAAATGATAGTCGAAAAAATTTCATTTATAACAAAAGAGCTACCATCTTTAAGTGATAGAATTGAAAATGAAAAGAGAACCTTAAAAGTCTTATTAAGTGATGAAAAAGAGTTGTCACTAAAAATTTCCAAAAGTGATTCTTTTAATGATTTAGAAAATATTATTTCTGAAATAAATGAAAAATATAGATTAAAAGGGGAATATGAGAATATAATTTCACAGATAAACGAGGTGGATTCAGTTCTCAAAGAAACAGAGAATGAACTTAAAAATATTGATCAATATTTATATTCTTCTGATTTTGAAGAAAAACTTAAAAAACAAATAAAGAAATTTAATAAATATTTTTCTTCGGTATCATATGAACTATATGGAGAAAAATATGCTCTGTCATATGAGATTGTCAATAATAAAAAGACAAATAAGCCTGTATATAAATTTAGTACGTTCAACTCAAATATGAGTTCAGGCAAAAAACAAGGAGAAATCCTATGTTTTGACTTGGCGTATATAATGTTTGCAGATGAAGAAGGAATATCCTGTTTGCATTTTTTATTAAATGACAAAAAAGAATTGATGCATGATAATCAATTGTTGAACGTTGCGGATTTTGTTAAGAAAAAAGATATTCAATTAGTAATTTCAATATTGAAAGATAAGCTGCCTGACGATCTATTGAATAAAGCAAATATTGTTGTAGAGCTATCACAAGAGGATAAATTATTTAGAATTGAATAATGCTATAAAAGGGGCTATTGCAGAATGAATAAATCATCCCAAATCATTAGAGTAACCTCCACGAAAAGTCTCACACGCCGACAGGCTAGTCTCCAAGAGTAGACGGGCTTGTTCTCTCATGGCAGGAGCATTCATAGCCTACAAAAAATCTCAAGCTGTTGAAGCTTAATAGATTTTAGAATTAAAAATAAACCCAATCGCAAGTACGTGGGTTGAGTTATACAAGAAAAGAGGAGGATTTTCTCCTCTTTTTCATTACATATAAATATAGTTTTTGAGTGTATAGGAATAATAAAGAAAAAATTCCAGTGATAAATATAATATATATTATATATCAGTTTACAAAGAATAAATTTTAAAAATTATGTTTATAGTTAATATTTAATGGTTTAACGAAAATATATAGTAATGGCGTTTGACAAGTTAGATTAAAATCAATAAGTTAGGGGGGGACTTAGGTCGTTCTCTATTTTTTATGAGTATAGTATGGGATAATCTTTTAACAATAATTTAATGATATGAGAATAAACCATTACAGTACGAGATAGTAGATGTGATGGTTTATTTTTTAGATTTTATAAGTTTGCTTTATATATTCAGTCATTGACTAAATGATAAATCCATGTATAGTGACAATAAGATATTACCTTTAGGGTAATAATCAGGAGAGTGTTTTGATTATAGAATATTCCAATAAAAAAATTGAAAAAATATGTACGGATTTAAAACATTCTAAGAAGAAGCTAGGTGATAGGGAGTCTATAAATTTGTTTAAAATGATAAATTTTATTGAAAATATTGATAGCGTTGAAGAGCTTATCAATATGAAAAGGTATAGGCTCCATATACTTAATTATACTGGTGGCATCTATTCTTTATCGCCTGGTGGTGTAAGGATGAGTATTAGGGTGAAGGTGTATTTTAAGGATAATTCTTCTAATATAGTTGCTGATATTAGTAATACAAAAATAATTAGGATTGTAAGTATTCAGGAGGTGGGAACACATTATGAGTAACAATATAGTTTCTTATGAAAATTTGATAGCTTTTCATCCAGGTTCTTATATAGAAGATATTATTGATGATCTAAATTTATCTCAAGATGAGTTTGCAAGAAGGATGGATGTTTCGGCAAAGACTGTATCTAAGATTATTAATGGCAAGTCTAGAGTTACCAATGAATTGGCTGAAAAATTGGATAGGTTCACAGGTATAAGCTATGATACTTGGATTAAGCTTCAATCATCCTATGACCAAAAGATAATTGAGATCAATGATACGAAGTCATTAGATGAAGAGAAGCGAATTGCTCGTCTAATTGATTTTAAATATTTTAAAAGAGATTTACCTATATTGGCCGATAAAAATTATAGCGTGCTTGAAAAAGTTGAATTTTTAAGAAGATTTTTTAATATTTCAAACTTAAAATATTTGAGAGATTTCAATTCTAATGTTAGTTATAGAAATAAACAAATTATGGACGAGTTTAATGAAAATTCTGTAATAAAATCTAATATTATGCTTGAGATTGCTATTAATATTGCTAGAGATAAGGCTGATAAAAGTTTAAATTTAAGAAAACTAAATGACAGTTTTGGAGAGATTAAGACTCTTATTAGTGATATAAATTGCTATGATAGGTTGAGCGATATTTTATATGAGTGTGGGATTATCCTAGTTACACTTCCATATTTAAGTGGTTCAAATTTGAATGGAGCTGTTTATAAATTTGCTAATGGTTCAGTTTTATTATTAATTAGTGATAAGCAGAAAAAGCGTGATATATTTTGGTTTACACTTATGCATGAATTGGGCCATATTTTAAATAAAGATTTTGATTCAAATCTTGATAAAAAAGAATATGAATGTCGTGAGGTTGAAGCAGATAAATTTGCTCAGAATTTCTTAATTGATCCTGTAATTTACAATAAGTTTAAAAATAATGGAAGATTTGATAGACTTAATATAGAAAATTTCGCAAGAGAAAACTCTATAGGTGAGGATATAATTGTAGGACGATTAAAATATGATGAGTCTTTAGAACAAAATATATTCAATGATTATAATAGGGAAGTTATTTTTCCGAGGATAGACTCGACTTTATTTGAGAGTATTTAAGGATTAGTGGAGAAGTTTACCTAGTATTGTTTTAAAATTCAACATTAAGTGATTTATAAAATAACCATCGTAGTTTATTTATACTAGGATGGTTATTTTTGATTTTATAACTATAATCGATAATCTCATATGGTTAAAGTTATATTATTAAATTATAATTTTTGGATATACTCATGAATGAGTGATGAAATTTTGCCTCGATGAATTGAGTTGGGGATGCCTTTGGTGAGCGTTTTTATCTTGCTCCATGGGGGGCATTTTATAATACTTAAGATTTCAAATTTTGGGTATAAGTATAGGTGGAAAGATTTAAGGAGGGGTTATGGATTTTATTGAACTTGCTAGGGAGCGTTTTTCGTGCAAGAGTTATGATGGCAGGAAGGTGCCGGAGGATAAGCTTGGGCTTATTTTGGAGGCGGCTCGTTTGGCTCCGACTGCAAAAAATTTGCAAAATTATCTTATTTATATAGCGGAGTCTGAGGAGGCTCTTAATAAGGTGGATGAGGTGACTCCTTGCCGTTATGGGGCTAGCACTGTGCTTATCCTTACCTATGATGAGTCTAAAGTTTTCACCTATCCTGGTGGCAAGTATGATTCTGGTTTTGAGGATACTGCTATTGTTGCAAGCCATATTATTCTTGCAGCCCAAAGTGTGGGTGTGGATTCTTGTTGGATTAATAATATCGATCCTGATGAGGTTAAGAAAGTTTTTAATCTTTCTGATGATGAGGTTGTAGTTTGCCTTATTGACTTAGGTTTTAGGGCTGAGGGTGCAGGCCCACTAGCCAACCACAATAAGAGAAGAAGTGTTGATGAGATAGGGAGATATATTTAGGATATTTGTTAGAAACCGAGGGGGATAGATTTCTTTTATTATCCACGAGTCTATGATTTACGGAATTCCTCCTCTCGACTACGCTCGAGGGAAACTATCTGTCGGAATGACAAATGGGGAAAAAGTAACATTTAGCACTCGCTTGTGTCATTGTGAAGGAGCTAAGCGACTGAAGAATCCCATAAAGGAAATGCCTCACAAACGCAGAAGTCCCTCGCTTATCTAATGGCAATTTTTGGGCAAAAAAATAGGGCTAATTAAAATTAGCTCCAGAGTGTAGACAAATTCAATTATAAATAGATAGTAATTTTGCTAATCCCTAATTTATGGGATTCTTCCTCACTTCGTTCGTCAGAATGATATGAATATAGGACTTTGTTGATTGTCTGAAGCTAATTAAAAATTAGCTCATAGTTTCAATAAAAAAGCCCCCAAGATTTAACTTGGGAGCTTTTCTTTATGCTTGTATTACATCAAGGGCAGCTTTTTCTATGGTTTCTACTTCTGCTCTTGCCTTGCTATTTATTAATCCTTTTTTTGTTTCTAGGACTTGTGATTCTATAATCTTATCCATTGCAGCGCTCACGTCTGCGTCTTTGTAGGTGTCTTTTGCTTGATCTATTGTAACAGTTCTTTGAGTGTTGTTTGCATCTTTGAAGTATAATTTCAATTTTTTGCTATTTGTATTTTTCATTCGCTATTCCTCCTTAATTTACTGATCCGCTGTAGATTTCTTCTTCGTTGGCCTTATAGATTGAGTAGGCAATCTTGTTGTCTTTTCCGTTGACTAGGGAAAGATAGGCCGCAGCAAATTTCATTAAATTATCATTTGTACTTTTTTCGTTGACTTGAATAAAAGTCTTTGTGTAGGTTTTGTTGGCAGAGCCTTCATTACCCTTAATCTCGAATTTGATTTTAATTTTCATAGTATCTCCTTATTGTTTTATTATCGGCGCCGTAATAGTAAGTAGTAAACTTTCCAAAATTGTCCCTCACATCTTGACAATATTTCAAAATATGATACAATATTCATATGAATAGTTGTTCATATGAAAAAGATAGAAGTGAAAAGAGGTGTGAATGAAGGTAGATATAGGTAATATTTCGGATAATGACCTTAGTGACTTGGCTGACCTTTTCAAAATTTTTTCTGACTCGACTAGGATGAGGATTATGTATAGGCTTTTTGATGGGCCTGTGAGTGTAGGCGACATTGCCGAAAGTCTTGATATGAGTCAATCAGCCATTAGCCACCAACTTAGAAACTTGAAGAAGAACAAGCTTGTTAAAAGCGAAAGGGATGGCAAGTCCATCATGTATTCACTTCTTGATGAGCACGTAAAATTAATTATTAAAATTGGCCTAGAACACGTTTGTGAATAATAAGGAGGAAGTATGAAAAAGAAATATACAATTGAAGGTCTTGATTGCGCCAACTGTGCAGCAAAAATTGAGGAAGCTTTAGGAAAATTAGACGGAGTAGAAAGTGCGACAGTGTCATTTTTATCTGAAAAGGTGAAGTTTGACCTTAGAGATGATGTCGACCTTGATAAGCTAATTGCAAAGGCAAATGAAATAGCTGATAAGATTGAACCAGGATCAAAAATTTTGGTGGACTAGATGCTAAAATCAATCACAAATGACCATAAGCAAACTTTTTTAAAGCTTGTTTTGATTGTCATTCTTAGCTTTGCCCTTCAATATTTTGCTTCGCATATTGCTTGGGTCAATGGCTATATCCTAAAATTATGGTTTTTGGGGCTCTATCTTCTTGCAGCCTGGGATGTCCTTAAGGAAGCCTTTGAGGGTTTAAGACGTGGGAAGGCCTTGGATGAGAATTTCCTTATGACCATTGCCACAGTGACTGCCTTTGTCATTGGCGACTACCTTGAGGCTATTGCTGTTATGGTTTTCTATGGTTTTGGAGAACTTTTTGAAGAGATTGCAACCCATTCTTCTAAGGAAAATATCAAGGGGCTTTTGGACCTAGTGCCAGACCTAGCCAATAGGGTCCTAGAAGATGGCACAGTCGAGGAAATCGACCTTGATGATGTAGAAGTAGGCGATATTTTGATGGTGCGTGATGGGGAAAAAGTAGGTGTGGACGGACTTATAGTTGAGGGAAACGCCTTGGTTGACACATCTTCTGTTACAGGCGAGTCCATGCCTGTGGAGGTGAAAGCTGGAGATGAAATAATTTCCTCAACAATCATTACCCAGGGTATCATAAAGTACGAAGCTACTAAGGAATTTGACGATTCTGTGGCAGCAAAAATCATCGAACTTATCGAAGATTCCCACATGTCAAAATCTCAAAGTGAAAGACTAATTACTAGATTTGCCAAGGTCTATACCCCAATAGTGGTTGGCTTTGCCTTTCTGCTTGCCATAGTACCACCACTTTTGATGGGAGGTGCTTGGTCAGATTATCTTTTAAGAGCTGCCACTTTCTTGGTCCTATCCTGCCCTTGCGCCCTAGTTTTGTCAGTCCCACTTTCCTTTATGTCGGGCCTAGGCCTTGCCAGCAAGGAAGGGATTTTGATTAAGGGAAGCCAATATTTTGAGGAACTAATATCAGCAGATATTCTTCTTACAGATAAGACAGGCACCCTTACTACAGGCGAATTTGTTGTAAAGGACATAGAATTTTTAGCAGACTACGACAGGGAAAGGGCCCTCGATTATATCTATAATATAGAGAAACTATCTACCCACCCAATCGCTAGAGGAATTGTAAATTCTATGGATAGGATGGAAAATCCAGACCTCTTTGAATCAGTTGATAACAAGAGTGGCTTGGGAGTAGTAGCTATAACAAAGACCGGGGAAGAAGTTAAGATTGGATCAGCAAGATTTATTGGTATAGAAAATGACCAAGCGAGAGCCGTTTATCTAGGTGTTGATGGTAGGGCGATTGCCAAGGTTATTATAGAAGACGAAATTAAAAAAGACAGCAAGAATACAATACAAAGTCTTAAAAAAGATTTCAAAAAAATTGCCATAGTATCGGGCGATGCAAAAGGCCCTGTAAAAGACTTGGCAGAAGAGCTAGACCTTACAGATTATTATGCTGAGCTTATGCCAAAGGATAAGCTAGATGTAATGAAAGATTTTAAGGCTAAGGGCCACAAGGTGGTCTTTGTAGGTGACGGTATCAATGATGCCCCAGTACTTAAAAATGCAAATGTGGGCATATCCATGGGCGAAACAGCTTCAGACCTTGCCATAGAATCATCTGACATCCTTGTAGCCAATGGGGAGTTTAGTCAGCTGGCAAAACTTATGAAGATAGCAAATCTTACAAACTCTACAGTTATGCAAAACATATTTTTTATCATGACTGTTAAAATTGCTATTCTTATTCTTGGCCTCTTGGGTATAGCATCAATGTGGCTAGCTATTTTTGGCGATGTAGGAGTATCAATAATTTCCATAATATGGGCGATGAGAATCCTAAAAATAAAATTATAAGGCAAAAGGAACAAGGCGAAAGGCTTTGTTCCTTTATTTTTTTTTGTTCATTTTTTCTAACAAAAAAACCAAAGCCGGTTGACTTTGGTTTTTATTTATGCTAATAATTCACTATATTCTTCAGGGCCTTTTCTTATTTTCATTGGGTCTTTGAAGAAGTCTTTTTCTAGTTTCACTAGGACTGGAGCTAGCCTCCATAAGGCGTAGAGGTTTGGCAGAGCCATCAGACCGTTTAGGATATTTGACACTGTCCAGGCAAGGCCTAGGTCCATATTTGCTCCAACAAAGACGAAGATGACATAGACAATCCTGTAGTATTTTTTGATTCCCTCTCCAAAAAGATAGGAACTAGCAAGTTCGCCGTAGTAGGCCCAACCCAAGATGGTTGAGAAGGCAAATAAGCTGATACCCAAGGATAGGATTAAGCCACCGATTGAAGATGTGGAAGCGAAAGCGCTAGCTACAAGGCTTCTTGCATCTACTCCTACTGACCTGTCGACCCCAGTGGTCAATATTACTAGGGCTGTCAGACTACAAATAATCATGGTGTCTACAAAAACTTCGGTCATTCCCCAGAGACCTTGGCGAATTGGGTGGTCTGTGGCAGCTGATGCGTGGGCCATTGGTGAAGAACCAAGACCTGCTTCATTGGTGAAAACACCCCTAGCTACACCGGCAGAAATAACTGATCTAACTGTTATACCTGCCACTCCTCCAGCCACACTCATTGGTGCAAAAGCTCCAACAAAGATTGACTCGATTGCAGGGATGAGGTTGGCACGATTTAGAAAAATTATCCAAATTGATCCAAGGATGTAAAACAATGACATGAAGGGTACAAGTTTTCCTGTGACCTTGCTAATTGTGGAAATACCACCAACTATAACTATGCCTGCAAAGATACTCAAAACCAAACCGGTAACGAGGGTGCTTACGCCAAAATTATCTCTCAAAACCCCGGCTATGGCGTTTGATTGGGTAGAATTTCCAATCCCAAAAACGGCTATTGATGCGAAAAGCGCAAAGGCCTTGGCAAGCTTTTTGTTCTTTAGTCCCTTTTCTATGTAGTACATCGGACCACCGACAAAAGAGCCAGACCTTTTTTCCCTATAGGCAAGGGCAAGGGTTACTTCAGCAAACTTGGTAGCCATACCAAAGATAGCAGCGACCCACATCCAGAAAATGGCACCAGGTCCTCCCATGATTATGGCAAGGGATACACCTACGATGTTGCCAGTACCAACTGTGGCGGCAAGGGCTGTAGCTAGGGCAGAAAAAGGTGAAATATCACCATCAGCCTCATCATTTTCTGCAAAAATTCTGCCAAGGGTATGCTTTAGGGCAAAACCCAACTTCCTAAACTGGACTCCCTTAAGCCTTATACTAATATATATACCGGTGCCCATTATACCTAAAATAAGGGGCAGACCCCATAAGAAGTCATTAAAACTCTCTATAATCTCTCTCATAATATCTTCCTTAAAAATGTTATTTTATTATTTTATTCTAATACTTATTAATTACAAATCACTTTTTAAATTTTTTTCAAAAAAAATTAAAAAACAACTCCCAACTGAGAGTTGTTTTGCTTTATCACTTATTACTGAAACCTCTTAAGCCCATTGTCAATCAGTCTTTCAACTGCATAGCCCACCCCTGATTGGAGGTTGGACTTGGTGATGAACTTGGCGTGGGCCTTAAGCTCTGGCACTGAATTTGCCATAGCCACAGGGAAACCTGTTTGTTCAAGCATAGGGATGTCGTTTTTTTCGTTGCCTATGGACATGATTTCATCAGCGCTAATCCCTAGCCTTGCTGCCATTTGCCTTACAGCGTGGCCCTTGTTGGCAGTCTTATTCATCACTTCTATCAAAAATGGAGCTGTTTGGACGGCGTAATAATTTTCTGAAACTTCCTTAGGCATATTCGCCAAAACCTGCTTGATACTAGCCCTAGACCCCAAAATCAAAAATCTGCCGAAACGCATATCCTCTGGGAAATCTTTGTAATTAACAGTAGTAAGAGTTAGGCTATTAATAACGGCATCCATCTGGGTATAGATACTTGGATTTTTGTGTCTGGTATAAAAACCAACATCGTCCATAGCAGACACTTGAACATCAAAATCTGCCATAAGCTCATCAAGTCTGATCAAGTCTTCTACTGTTTGGTAGGAGCCAGCGATTGGTTTTTTTGTAGCATTGTCTACTATGTAAGACCCATTTTGGCACACAGAAAAATGGCCTTCTTCCATGAGTCCAAGCCTTTCTATGTATCTTTCCATAGAGTGAAAAGGCCTGCCAGAAGCAAGGGCGATGTGCACGCCAAGGTCCCTCACCCTGTCAATTTCTTTTATATTTTTTTGAGTTAATCTCTTAAGTGGAGTGACCAAGGTCCCATCCACGTCAATAGTAATTAATTTAATCATAATCTTATTATACTATTTATTTCCTTTTCGTCCGAAAAGAGGGAAAAATTTTTTCTACATGGACAAATAAAAAAGGCTTAACTTTAAGCCTTGCCTTTTTTTATACCAAGCCCTTTTGGTCTTTTTTCATAAATTTTAACTTGTTTTTGTCTTCTTCAAGCCTTGCTAAGACTTTGTCTAGATTTCTTAGGCTCTTGGCGACGTCAAATTTTTTGTATCTCATCTTGCTTCTAAGAGCGATGTCATCAATGATACCTGTCACCTTGCCGGCTTCTGCCATCCTGGAAGGCAGCCTCAATGATTTGGCTAGGTTTTCGTCGTAGACTAGGAGGTCTCTTTCTAGGTCTAGCATAGCTTGTTGGACTTTATTTATGAGTGAGTTTAGCTTGTCAGTTCTTTTTTTTCTGATGAAGTCACCTAAAATATTTCCCCTGAGCCAATCTGATGTTGAGTAGGCATATTGGTTGTCCATGTTTTTCATAGCAAGCTTGACCATGGCCCTCACTTGTCTTACCCTTCTTATCATCTTGTTGGTTCTTACTATTCTTAAATCTATATCCACAATTTTATTTTCCATTTTTTCCTCCATAACCTTAGTCTTTATTATTATATACCCATTTTTCAAAATTGACCTTAATTTTATGATTAGTATAGTTTATATATAAATATAGAAATGAGGATTATATGGCAGAAATACTATTTTATAATACACACCTTGCGAAAGACTACGATAAATTTAAGGAAATTTGTAATGAAAATGACGTTGATATAATAGAAGTTGGTCAAGATCATGTAGACCATTATGTTGGCTACCTTTTGGGCCTTGATGGTTTTTCTGAAGAGAAAAAAGCTGGTATCAACGAGAGCATAAATATTGACTTTGACTTTGTTTTATTTTCTAATTTCGACCATGAAAAGATGTTTAAGGTTATGGACGAGCTTAGAAATAGTGGGGCAAGTGTCCAACACAAGGCTGGGACAACACAAAATAATGTGACCTGGTCTTTAAGGGAGCTTTTGATCGAAAATGACAAGGAAGCAAGGACTATGGGCCTTATTAACAAGATTAATATCCAACTAGAGAAGGCCTCAAGCCTTAAGCAAGCATATGGGGAAGATGCCAAAACCAAGGAGCTAATAGAAGAAATCAAGGGATTTTTCCAAGATTCTTCGATATTTTCTATAGACAAGGCCAAGGACTACTACCTAAAACTCATGGACGAGAATATAAGGGTAGAAAATGAAAACAAATAGGAAGTAAGAGTGGTACTAAGGTGCCACTTTTCTTTTTGAAATTTTAATTATTTTCCTAGCCTAAGAGATATAAGCTTATAATAAAGAAGGAAAGGCTTGCAAATTTTTTCTCGAAAATTAATAAGACCTCTTTAAAATAAATACAAAAAAAGGTATAAATATAAATAAAGAACTAAGTTTTTTATTATAAGAGGTGAAAAAATGATTATAGGAATACCAAAAGAATTAAAAGACCAAGAGTCAAGAGTTGCTGCAGTACCAGGTGCTGTTGCCGACCTTGTTAAAAACGGAATAGAAGTGCTTGTTGAAGCGGGGGCGGGTGTAGGCTCTGGCATATCCGATTCTGACTACAAAGAAGCAGGTGCCAAGGTCCTTGATTCTGCGGCTGATGTTTGGGAAAAATCCGACATCATCTATAAGGTCAAAGAGCCTCTCAAAGATGAATATAAATACTTAAGAGAAGGTCTCATCATTTATTGCTACCTCCACTTAGCTGGCAACGAAGAGCTACTTGACGAGCTTTTGAAGAAAAAAGTCACAGCTATTGGTTTTGAGACAGTAATAAAAGATGGTAAACTACCACTTCTTCGCCCAATGTCAGAAATCGCTGGCAGGATGGCAGTCCAAGAGGGAGCAAGATATTTAACCAAGCCTGAAGGTGGTAGGGGGATTCTTCTCCAAGGTGTGCCAGGTGTGAGACCTGCTAATGTTGTAATAGTCGGTGCAGGTACAGTAGGCACAGCTGCGACCCGTATCGCTGTTGGTATGGGAGCTAGGGTTACAGTCCTAGATGTGAATATTGATGCCCTAACAAGCCTTCACAATATTTTCCCAGACAAGATTGAAACCCTCTATTCTAACCCACTAAATATTGACGAAGCGGTAAGTGGGGCAGACCTTGTTATATCCACAGTCCTAATCCCAGGCAGACGTGCACCACAACTTGTAAAGGTAGACACAGTTAAGAAGATGAAGGAAGGAACTGTCGTAGTCGATGTTGCTATCGACCAAGGTGGTTCAACAGACATCACAAAAGATCACGCCACCAGCCACACCCATCCAGTATTCAAAGAATATGGTGTTACCTTCTATGCAGTAGGCAACATCCCAGGAGCAGTCGCAATGACTTCTACCTACGCCTTATCCAATGCCACAACTGTCTATGCTAAGGCGCTTGGTAAGTACGGTTTTAAGGGAGCAATCGAAAAATTCCCAGAGCTTGCGACCGGTATCAACACCCACAAGGGCGAGGTTACAATCGAATCTGTAGCCAAAGATACAGGCCACGAATGTAAGGCTCTTGAAATCTAAAAAAAAAGACTAGCTTTGTTATGATGAAAGTCTTATAAGAAAATAAAAACTACCAGCTAAATAGCCAATTCCCTAGACTGAGGGGTTGATTATCGCTGGTAGTCTTTTTTTATTCAAATATTTCTAAATATTTGCCGTAGCCTTCTTCTTTTAGCTTATCTTTTGGGATAAAACGAAGGGCAGCTCCATTTATGCAATATCTAAGGCCGGTTGCTTCTTTGGGACCATCTGGGAAAACATGGCCGAGGTGGCTATCTGCTTCCTTGCTTCTGACTTCGATTCTTTTTCGCATGAGCCTAAAGTCATCCTTTTCGGTTAAGTCGGTGCCATCAATAGGTTTGGTAAAGGAAGGCCAACCACAGCCGGCATTAAACTTATCTTTTGAAGAAAAAAGTGGCTCGCCAGAGACTATATCAACATAAATCCCATCTTCATAAAAATTGTCATATTCAGATGAAAATGGCATTTCTGTGCCACTTTCTTGGGTCACTTCATATTGGATATCAGTTAAGATTTTTTTCAAATCGTCTTTATTGTATTTACTCATAAAATTTTCCTCCTGTTTTTAATTCTTACCCAAAATTATCTACAAAACCCAAGTCATGGCAATAAAATTCGGTATAATAATAAAAAACCCTAGTAAAGGAGAAGAACATGACAATGACAATACAAAAAAGCGGAAAAACTGGTCCAGACCTCGCTTTTGCAATAAACGCCAAGGTAAAAGAAGCCCAAGCCAAGTTTGGCAAGGCAAATGTAATTAACGCTGTTCTTGGCACCCTAGCCGATGATGAGGGAAATATAATCGCCCTTGATTCCTTCTATAAAAGACTTGAAACCATGGATAGGGGGATTATCGCATCCTACGCCCCAATAGAAGGGGAAAAGACCTTTAGGGATACAGTAATAAACCTACTTTTTGAGGACTATAGGCCAGATGCCTATATCGAAGCTGTATCCACACCGGGGGGCACAGGGGCTATTAGAAATGGGATATTTGCCTATGCTGACATTGGCGATCCCGTTATTTGCCACGATTATTTTTGGCAACCCTACCAAAAGATGTGCAGGGAATTTGACAGAGACTTTAGGACCTATAATTTTTTCACCAAAGATTTTAAATTTGACCTTGCTTCCTACAAAAAATGTCAAGATGAGGCCCTAAAAGACCACGATCGTTTGGTTTCTATAATCAATTCTCCAGGCAATAACCCAACTGGCTATTCGCTTTCCGATGAGGAATGGGATGAGGTTTTGGAAATTTCAAAAGAGGCTGTTGCTAGGGGCAAGAAAGTTACCCTCCTTATAGATGTGGCCTACATAGAATTTGCAGGAGATGGCGAGCAAAAGAAGTTTTTCAAGAAATTTTCAAAGCTTCCAGAAAATCTCATGGTCTTAGTTGCCTTTTCTATGTCCAAGGCCTACACAGCCTACGGTCTAAGAAGTGGGGCTGTGATTGGAATTTCAAGCTATAAGGAAGTCATCGAAGAATTTAAGGATGCCATGGCATCTTCTGCTAGGGTGAACTGGTCAAACGGAGTCCACGCTCCTCAGCTAATCCTAGTTGACCTTGCCAAGGATGAAAACAAGGGAGAATATGACAAGGAACTCGCAGGTCTAAAAGCCATGCTCAGAGAGAGGGCAGATGTCTTTGTAGAGGAAGCTTTTAAGCATAAATTGGATATAATCCCATATTTTGGTGGTTTTTTTGCCTTTGTGCCAACTCCTAGGGCCTTTGAAATCACAGAAAATTTGGAAAAAGAAAACATCTTTACCATCCCATCAGCCAAGGGAATCAGGATTGCCCTTTGCGCCACAAACAAGAAAGATGTAGTGAAATTAGTGGAGAGAATTGCCTTTTACATGGATAAATAGATTCTTATTTCGTCTTACTCTTGAAATAAAAAAACATCTTAGTATATTATAACTAGGAGTTAGCACTCAAACATAATGACTGCTAACGCACCCCAAAGCTATCATTATTTTATTTTCAACAGGAGGAAATAATATGAATTTAAAACCAATCGGAGATAGGATTGTAATAAAAAAAGCTGAAGCAGAAAAAACTACAGCATCTGGAATAGTTCTTCCAGAAAGTGCTCAAGAAAAGCCACAATACGCAGAAGTAGTTGCTATAAGCACTGATATAGAAAATGACGAAAAGAAAAAAGGTTCGCTAAAAGTTGGCGATAAGGTTATTTATTCTCAATACGCTGGCACAGATGTAAAACTTGATGGTGAAAAATTTATCGTAGTTAAGTACAACGACATCTTGGCAGTAGTAGAAGGTTAAGGAGGAAAAAATGGCAAAAGATATTAAATTCGGTACAGACGCTAGAGAAGGTCTCGAAAGAGGTATAGATAAACTTGCAAACGCAGTAAGGGTTACCCTAGGACCAAAGGGTAGAAATGTAGTTCTTGACAAGGCTTATGGTGCACCAACTATCACAAACGACGGTGTGACAATTGCAAATGACATCGAGCTAGAAGACAGGTTTGAAAATATGGGAGCTCAACTTGTAAAAGAAGTAGCAACCAAAACTAATGACGTAGCAGGAGACGGCACAACAACAGCAACAGTCCTTGCCTACTCAATCATCAAAGAAGGTCTTAAGAACCTTGCAGCAGGCGCTAACCCAATCGTTTTAAACAAGGGTCTAAAAAAAGCTACTGACATAGTAGTTGACTATATCAAGGAAAACTCAAAAGAAGTTGAAGACAAACAAGCAATTGAGAATGTAGGATCAATTTCTTCCCAAGACCACGCCATTGGTAAGCTAATCGCTGATGCTATGGAAAAGGTAGGAAATGACGGAGTTATCACTGTTGAAGAATCAAAAACAACAGGCACCTACCTTGACCTTGTAGAAGGTATGCAATTTGACAGGGGCTACCTATCACCTTACATGGCAACAGACAATGAAAAGATGATAGCAGAACTTGCAGACCCATACATCCTTTTAACAGACAAAAAGATATCAAACATCCAGGAAGTCCTTCCACTCCTTGAACAAATCGTTCAAGAATCAAGACCACTTCTAATCATTGCTGATGATGTAGACGGCGAAGCCCTCACAACCCTTATCCTAAACAAATTAAGGGGCACCTTCAACGTAGTAGCAGTAAAAGCACCAGGCTATGGTGACAGAAGAAAGGCCATGCTTGAAGATATAGCCATCCTAACAGGTGGTAAGGTAATAAGTGAAGATTTAGGCATGGACCTAAAAGAAGCCACAATCGACATGCTAGGATCTGCTAAGAAAGTAAAAGTAGACAAAGACAACACAACAATCGTAGAAGGCAAAGGCGACAAGGAAGCCCTTGCTGAAAGAGTAGAAAACATCAGAAACCAAGTAGCCAAAGAAGAAAGCGAATACGAAAAAGAAAAACTTCAAGAAAGACTAGCCAAACTTGCAGGTGGTGTAGCAGTAATAAACGTAGGTGCAGCCACAGAAACAGAAATGCAAGAGAAAAAATACAGAATTGAAGATGCCCTATCAGCAACCAGAGCAGCTGTAGAAGAAGGTATAGTCGCAGGTGGTGGAGTAGTCCTAATAGGAGCAATCGAAAAGGTAGAAGACCTTAGAGAAAAATTGATAGGCGATGAAAAAACAGGTGCCCTAATCATAGAAAAAGCCCTAGAAGCACCACTAAGACAAATAGTAGAAAACGCAGGCCTAGACGGATCTGTAATAGTAGAAAAAGTTAAAAACTCTGGCAAAGAAGAAGGCTACGACGCCTACGAAAACAAATTCGTAAATATGTTTGAAGCAGGAATCGTAGAACCAACCAAGGTAACCAGATCAGCCCTCCAAAATGCAGTAAGCGTAGCAGGCATGATCCTAACAACAGAAGCCGCAGTAGCAGACATCCCAAAAGCAGAACCAGCAATGCCAACCCCACAAATGCCAATGTATTAAACAAGGCCGTCCGCCTCGTTGAGGACCCTCCACGGAGTGGTCGAGCGAAGCGAGAAGGACTCGAAGTAATAAAGAAAAAACCAGGAAATTTGACTCCTGGTTTTTTTTGTGCAAAATTATCTTATTATATTAAATGCAATAATAAAAAGGGTATAATAAATATGTTATCATCGCTCTCATTAGCATGGGAGGAGGTGAGATCATGCGGAGAGTAATTGACTTCATTCTTGACGTTGCGGTACAAGTACTTGGTAACTACTTGTACAAATGGTTAAGCGACAAGATAAATGATGATAATTAACCAAAAAAAAGACGAGGCCGAACCCTCGTCTTTTTTGGTAATCCATGCTTAGTAATTGACTTCATGGTATAAGCATTATACCCACTATTTATGGATTTTCAACATTAGTACATTTTTAACTTTACTTATATTTTTCCCTTGCAAATGGCTAGAAACTAGCCCGTCCAGCTAGGGGAGGACCCATTTTACCCTAGCGGCCGAGAGCGACGGAGCAGTTCGCAGCGAAGCGAGAAAGCTAATTAAAGATGATAACTAGCACACAAAAAGACGAGCCCTAAGCTCGTCTTTTTAGTTGGTAACACCATGCAGTTACTTGACATCATGGTTACTATCAATATATCCACTATTTGTGGATTTTCAATATTTTTAACTTTACTTATATTTTTCTCTTGCAAATGTCGATAGACAGCAAAATTAGCGATGATAATTAGCATATAAAAAAGACGAGCGTGCTGGCTCGTCTTTTTTTGGTTATTCCATGCATCATAATAGAACTCATGGTTACTATTAATATACCCACTTTCTGTGGATTTTCAACATTAGTAATTCCTACTTATATTTTTCCCTATTAGCCTTCAAAACTTTTTCGGAATGTTTTAGTCTTGCTAGTTCTTCTTCATTTAGTTTAAGCTCGATTGCCTTTTCCATGCCGTCTTTGCCTAGGACACATGGGGTGGATAGGTAGATATCATCAAGACCGTACATGCCTTCCATAAGGGTGGCTACAAGGATGACTTTTTTTCTGTCGTTGACTATGGCGTCAATTATGGAGCAGACTGTGTTTCCTATCCCACACTGGGTGTGGCCCTTGCCGTCTATTACCCTCCAAGCCCTTTCTCTTACGAGGTTTTCCACGTCATCTCTTGAAAAGCTTGCTGGGTTTTGTTTTAGATATTCCTCAAAGGTTAGGTTGTTGATAAAGATGTTTGACCAGGCAACAAATTGGCTTTCACCATGTTCACCAAGTACAACTCCCCTCACATCTGCTGGGTCAATTTCTAAAAGCTTGCATAAGGTGGTATTAAGCCTTGTAGTATCAAGGGCAGTACCAGATCCGATGACCCTTTCTTTTGGAAAACCACTTGCCCTGTAGACCAAGTCTGCCATGAGGTCGCAAGGATTGCCCACAACTATAAAGATGCCCTTAAAGCCTGCTTTTACAATTTCCTTAACATAGGCTTCTGTGGCGTCTTTGAACATCTCGTATTCTTCAAGTCTGTCACGCACGCCATCAAGACTGCCTGTGGCTGTGACTATTATGTCCCTGTCTGCCATGTCCTTGTAGGATCCCCAGCTCATTTTTACATAGTGTGGGTAAAAGCTTGACGCATCCTCAATATCCATGGCTTGGGCCTTGGCCCTTTCTTCGATAATATCATTGTATTTTATGTCAGAAGCTATGCCCATTCTTGCGGCTGTGTAGCCAACTGCAAAACCAACAGCTCCTGCACCGATTATTCCTAATTTCATATTTTCACCTCAAAAATATTATAACTCAGAAATGAAAAATTCCTAATAAACTCCCCTCATAAAAAGATTCTATAAAAAAATTCGCGAGCTTCTTTACAAATCGTTTTATCTGTTATATAATATATATAACGAATAGGACAAAGGAGGACTTATGTTTTTAGAAATTGATTTTAAATCTGACTTGCCAATCTATGAGCAAATCAGAAGGGGAATTATAATCGGCCTCGCCAATGGCCAAATAAATCCAGGTGACAAACTACCTTCTGTGAGGGAGATGGCGGAAAACATCGGAATCAACCTCCACACTGTCAACAAGGCCTACAAGCTTTTGGAAGCCGATGGGGTTCTTACTATGGATCGCAGGTACGGCAGCCTCATTAGCGAGGAAAAAAACGCCATGAAGGACTTTGACACAGACAAAATTTCTGGCGAACTAGACTACTTGCTTGCTATTTGCAAGCTAAAGGGTCTAAAGAAGGAAGACTTTATAGATCGTATCAATAAAAAATGGGAGAATAAAAATGACTGAAGCAAGATTTATCGCAATAAATTATACATTTGTCCTTATACTGGTTGGTATAATTCAGGTCTTTGTTCAGACTTTTTCTAAAAAAGGCTACACACTTGGAGTATCAGTCCCAAAAGATGTGAAAGAGACAGAAACCATGAAGCAAATTTTAATAGATTATAAGATAATGGCCATAACAATGACCATTTTCCTAGGTCTTGGCCAATATTTTTTGTCTTATGTCACAAAATCAGTGGGATTTTTGACACTTTTCTTTTTTATAAGTCTAGGTCTTCTTTCCCTACCACTTATTATTTATAACAAGAATTTAAAAAACATGACCAAGGGACTTAGCCAAGATAAGAGGAAAATCATCGTTATCGACAACAATGAAGGCAAGGCAGACTTAAGGAAAATAATGGCCATATTCTACGGAGCATCCCTTTTACTAATAATATTGGTAAGCCTATTTTTGTTTATAAATTACGATAAAATTGGAAGTCAAATCATTATGCAGACTGATTTTGAGGGCAAGGTCACAAGGATGGGTGATAAAACCTACCTTAATGTCTTTTATCCAAGTCTCATAAGCCTTGCTAGCCTTGCCATGTTTTATTTTATAAACCTCATGGTTATCAAGGTTAGACCAAGAATTTCAAAGGAAAATCCAGAAAAATCTTTGGCGAATAATAGAAAAGCCAAGAAGATTTGGACCTATTACATAGGCATAAATGCCTTTGTCATGACCTTACTTTTTGAAGTCGGAGTTAATTTCCTAGCCCTAAAAAATACTAACCTTCCTTTATATATCCTAACCATTATTACAATCATATTGTCAATCGGAGGCGTGATTTACCTTGGCATCAAGGTAGGCACTGACGGTTCAAGACTTGATAAGATGGAAGATTTTTCCTTTGAGGAAGATGACAAGTATTGGATTTTGGGAGCTGGTTTTTATAATAATCCCGATGACCCAGCAATTTTTGTGCCAAAAAGAATTGGAGTTGGCTATACAATAAATATCGGAAGACCCACAGGTAAAGTTATTATGATTCTTACAGCCCTTATAATAATATTTTCTATAGTTTCTATGTTTATTTTTAACTAGACAAGCTCCCTTCAATAGCAAGGGAGTTTTTGTTTGAAATTTTGGAAACTCCTTACAATTTGATATTATTTTTGGCCTTTCTATGTTATAATTAGACTATGAAAAGGATTTTATAAAGAGAGGAATATTTATGGACGTTTACGAAATAGCACTCAAAAAACACGAACAATGGCAGGGCAAGGTCGCCACAGAAGTGAAGGCGAAGGTCGAAAATGCGGAAGACTTAACCTACGCCTACACACCTGGTGTGGCAGAGCCTTGTAGGAAAATCCACGAAGACGAGAAGAAGGCCTATGTCTACACCTCAAAGGCCAACACAATCGCAGTTGTCTCTGACGGATCAGCTGTCCTTGGTCTTGGCAATATCGGGCCAAAAGCTGGCTTGCCAGTTATGGAAGGTAAGGCTGTGCTTTTCAAAGAATTTGGGGATGTAAATGCAGTGCCAATTGTCCTTGATACCCAAGATGCTGACGAAATTATCGAGACTGTTAAAAATATTGCCCCTACTTTCGGAGGTATAAATCTCGAGGATATTTCATCACCAAGGTGCGTTTATATAGAAAATAAACTCAAGGAAATCCTTGATATTCCAGTCTTCCACGACGACCAACATGGCACAGCCATAGTGACAGTGGCAGCTTTGATAAATGCCCTAAAAATCGTAAATAAAAATGTCGCAGACATCAAGGTTTTGATTTCAGGTGCAGGTGCAGCAGGCTATTCTATTACTAAACTCCTTTTGGATTTGGGAGTGAAAAATATAATCGCTTGTGACTCCAAAGGCACAATCAATAAGACCCACCTAGCAGGCTCAAACCCAGTCAAGGCTGAGCTTGCAAAGATAACCAACAAAGACAACCTCGTTGGAAGCCTCAAGGAAGCCATCAAGGGTTGTGATGTCTTTATCGGAGTGTCTGCCCCAGGTGTAATTGATGAAAATGACATCAAAAACATGGCGGCTGACCCAATTGTCTTTGCCATGGCAAACCCAGTCCCTGAAATCGACCCAGCCCTTGCCAAAGAGGCAGGAGCCAAGGTTGTAGCCACAGGCAGGTCAGATTATCCAAACCAAATCAACAACGTCCTAGCCTTCCCGGGCATCTTTAGGGGTGCTCTTGATGCTCACGCCAAGGAAATCACAGACTCCATGAAACTTGCCGCAGCCAAGGCCCTAGCAGGTCTTGTAAGCGAGGAAAAATTATCAGCTGATTATGTAATTCCGGGAGCCTTTGAAGAAGGCGTGGCAGAAGCCGTAGCCAAGGCAGTCAAGGCTGAAATCAAATAGGTTATAAAAACTAACAAGGAGAATATGCTAGGAAAATCTCCACCCACCCCAAGCTATCCCACATCGCCTTTCGACGACTGAACCTACGCGCCGTTTCGACGACCGAAGGGAGGAGAAACCTCATAAACGCGAGAACAACTTCGCCCTTGCGACGACCAAAGGGAGGAGAAACCTCATAAATGCGAGAACAACTTCGCCCTTGCGACAACTAAAGGGAGGAGAAACCCCATAAACAAGAGCCCTCTAAATTTCCACACCCAAAACCCAAACCTTATCACGCCACCACCTCAGCCGGGGTGGTTTTTTACATGCCTTAACAATTGAATCCCCACCTATATTCTAGTAAAATAATAGGAGTTTGAGAGAAGAAAAAGAAAGTGGTAATGATGAAAAAAGATATAAAATTAATAGCATTTGATATAGACGGGACCATAATCACCAAAGACGGCAGGGTCCTAGAAGAAACAAAAAAAATAATAACCGACCTTAAGGCAAGAGGCATCAAGATAGTCCTCTGCACAGGCAGGAATTTCAATGGATTTTATTGGATAAGAGAAGGTCTGGGCCTTATGGACTTTGATGATTATTCAATTACCTGCACAGGTGCCTTTGTCAGACAAAACGCCACAGGCAAGGCCATCATCAAAAAGACCCTCAGCCCAGAAGATGTAGAGAAAATCGCATCCAAACTTGACAATGACAAGATTGACCTCACCATCCACACCAGGGACATCCTCTACAACAATGCCAAAACCCCAAATAAACACTTCCGCTATGACCAGGCCCTCATGAAGATGCCTTGGCTCAGGTACGAAACCCTAGCCGACATCCATGACGACCTCGCCAGAGTGAGCTTTGACAGCGATTTTGACACCCTAAATGACTTTGAAGACCGACACAAGGAAGACTTCAAAGACTCCTACAAGTACATGAGAAATGAAAAAACCATAATAGAAATTTTGAATAAATCGGCAGGCAAGTCCGAGACCCTATCGGAGCTGGCAGACCTATTCGGCATAAAAATGGAAGAAATCATGTACTTCGGCGATGGTGCCAACGACCTAAAATCCATCAAGGCTGTAGGAGTGGGTGTAGCTATGGGCAATGCGAGGACTATGACCAAGGAAGCTGCTGATTATATCATAGGATCCAATGACGAGCCATCAATCGCAAATTTTTTGAAAGACTACTTTAATGACTAAGTTTGTAGTTTTATCATCAGGATCTTCCGGCAACTCTGTTTTTATAGACCATGATGGCACCAAAATCTTGGTAGACGCCGGCTTTTCTGGCAGGCAAATCGAAAGGCTCCTCGAAAGTGTAGGCGAATCTGCAACTAAGCTTGACGGTATATTTTTAACCCACGAACACGCTGACCACGCCAAGGGAGCAGCAGTCCTCGCCAAGAGATTTAAAATTCCGCTCTTTGCCAACAGGGGCACTTGGAAGGCCATCCTTCCAACAACAAAAAATTTTAGCGAAGAGCTCATAGGAGAATTCAAATCCAACGAGTTTTTAAATTTCAAATCAATGGATATCTATCCCATCTCAACCTACCATGATGCTAATGAGCCGGTAGGTTTTGTGCTTTACTTGGGCAATAAGAAAATCACCCTCCTCACAGACACAGGCATGATAGACGACAAAATTGCCTACCAAATCCAAGGCTCTGACATCTACTACCTAGAGGCCAACCACGACCTCGAAGCCCTAAAAATGGGTCCCTATCCCTACAACCTAAAACTCAGAGTCATGGGCAAGATGGGCCACTTGTCAAATGATCAGGCAGCAGAAATCTTAGGCGACGCCCTCGAAGGCAGGGGAGAATCGGTCTTCCTATCCCATTTATCCACCACCAACAACACCGAGGCCCTCTCCTTAATTACAGTTGAGACCTACCTAAAAAGCTTGGGACTTGACACAGACAAGGACATCAAACTCGAAGTATCCAAAAGATATGAACCATCAAGGAAAGTAATACTATGACAGACATAAAAGAAATCGAAAAATCCCTCATAAAAAAATACAGGAAAGAAATCTGGTCGCCCTTCATCAAGGCCATCAAAGAATTTAAGTTAATTGAAGAAGGCGATAGGGTAGGAGTCGCCATATCTGGAGGCAAAGATTCACTAATCCTAGCCAAACTCATAGAAGAGCTCCACAAACATGGACCGGTAGACTTTGATGTCGAATACCTCTCAATGAATCCGGGCTATGATGAGGAAAACCTAGAGCTCCTAAAGAAAAACCTAGCCTACCTACAAATCCCAGGCAAAATCTACGACTCAAGAGTCTTTGACATATCAGAAACACTTGCCGATGGGGGCAATCCTTGCTACCTCTGTGCGAGGATGAGAAGAGGCTTTCTCTATGCCAAGGCAAAAGAACTCGGCTGCAATAAACTAGCCCTAGGCCACCACCTAAACGACGTCATCGAAACCATCATGATAAACGTCCTCTACGCCGGCAACTACAAAACCATGAAGCCAAAACTCACTGCCCAAAACTTTGACGACATGCTCCTCATAAGACCCCTCTACTATCTGAGAGAAGAAGACATCATCAGGTGGAGAGACTTCGCAGAGCTAAAGGCGCTAGACTGTGCCTGCACAGTCACCAAATCAAGCGAATCCCACACCAGAAAAAAAGTCAAAGACCTCATAGCAGACCTAAAAAAAGGCAACCCAAATGTTGAAATGTCAATACTACGCAGCTCGGAAAATGTCAACTGCGACATGGTCCTAGCCTATCAAATAAAAGGTGAACACCACACATTCATGGAGGAATTTTAATGATAATCAACCTAATCAAAGTCCTAATCCTATCCCTAGTAGAAGGCATCACAGAATTTTTGCCAGTCTCATCCACCGGCCACCTCATCCTAGTCAACCAATTTGTAAAACTCGAACCAGAAGGCTTCTCCAACGCCTTCAACGTCATCATCCAGCTAGGAGCCATCCTATCAGTAGTAGTCATCTACTTTGAAAAACTAAACCCTTGGGCAAAATCCAAACAAGAACTCCCAAAGAAATACAAAGACCTAAACGCCCAATCCAAAGCCTACTACCTAGCCACCCATCCAGACAAAACCACCATCAACTTGTGGCTAAAAGTCATAGTAGGCGTCCTCCCAGCCATGGTCCTAGGCCTCCTCTTCGATGACCTAATCGACGCCTACCTCTTTAACCCAACCACAGTAGCAGCCATGCTCCTACTTTGGGGTATCATCATAATTTTCATCGAAAAGAAAAACAAAACCATCAAATACGACAGCCTAAAAGACGTACCCTACACCACAATCATAATGATAGGCCTCTTCCAATGCCTAGCCATGGTCCCAGGCACATCAAGGTCTGCCGCCACCATCATAGGAGCCATGATCCTAGGCCTAAGTAGACCCGCCGCAGCAGAATTCTCCTTCTTCCTAGCCATCCCAACCATGCTAGGAGCAACCCTACTAAAACTAATAAAAAACCTAGGAGACTTCACCGGAACAGAATGGACACTAATCCTACTAGGCATGATCCTATCATTCATAGTAGCCTTCATAGTAATCAAACAATTCCTAGCCTACGTAAAAAAACACGATTTTATACCCTTCGGGATCTATAGAATAATATTAGCAGTAGTTGTGTTTGTTTATTTTTTACTAATAAATAGATAATATCATTTTTTTAATTTCGTCCGAGACGAAATGGTAGTAAAAACTTTTAAATAAAAGTTTTTACGGTTTTCAAAATTTCTCAAGGTGCAAAGCACCGCAGCAGAAATTTTTGAAAAACCTTATGTAATTTTTTACAAGCGATGCGACGAATAGGAGCATTGATTGTAAAAAGATTACGTTCCTTAGCCTTTCAATCCGAGATTGAATATCAACCTATATATAATTATTTTGATTTTTAAAAGTATTATTCCACTTACAGTTGAATCTTCGTTTAAAGGGGGAAACCCTAGGGAACGTTTCGTCGCTCTCGGCCGCTAGGGCAGGCTGTTCCCTCATCTGTTTCCCCCTTACACCCCCGGCAAGCCCGTCGGCTCGTGGAGACTTACACCCTCCGGGCGACCGAAAACCCGTTTGCTTCGCAAACTTCTCCGTGCTCCCGCACTACGTTTTCGGCATAAAAGCCCCAAATCAAGGGGCTTTTATGTCCTCTCGGGGGATATTGTGTTTGCCTTCGGCAAACTATTAATATAGAGGTTCATTCGTTCAAGTTGGACTATTTTCTAACTTTTTTGACATTCAGTTGGCTAAAATTTGATAACTCGCTATCGATCAAACAATCAACGCTCTCGGCCGCTAAGGCAAGTCTTATACGCCGACTTCATTTACAAAAATTTTTGGTCTTGTATTTTTTTTAACTCTTCGTATATTCATATCTTTAAGTCATGAGATTCCTCGTCACGATGTTCCTCGGAATGGTGCTGTGGGAGTTAGGAGACCTCGTCCCCTCGCTTCGACCGAAGTGGAGAAGCCCCTTGCCATGTATATAAAATAATTATCGTATAGAAGTCTAGTCACACTAGAATCAAAAAAAATAACTCTCATCTAGCAATGTTTGGCGAAAGCCAAACGAGCCTTGCAACACTGAAACTTCGAGACCATTTCTCCCATTTATCGAGCAAAGATTTCTAATCAAGAAGCCCGTTAAGAAAATCGCTTGTCTGAGCGAAGCGAGTTTGCGATTTTTAGGGCTTCGCAGATTAGAGATCAGTTAGAATATACAACAGCTAATACAAGGTAA